>NZ_JBSVXD010000039.1:0-37626 GCF_054070755.1 Pseudomonas sp. SDO5591_S426
AGGGGGTGTGGATATCTCAGTCGACGAACAGGTCAGTCATCAGCTTGTCGTCGCTGTCCGGCTCGAAACGATAATGATTGAATTCGGTTACGCCGCTTTCCCGCAAAATTTCCTCATCAATCAACAAGCGCCCGGTCAGGCTGCGCCCGTGGCTGCTCAGGATGATATGCGCCGCATCCGCCATGATCGCAGGCGTACGTGCATGCTTGAACGACTCCCGTGACCCCAACTGAAACTCGATCGCCGCCGTGGCAATCATCGTCTGCGGCCACAGTGAATTGACGCTGATCCCGTAATTCTTGAATTCCTCGCTCATGCCCAGCGTCAGCATGCTCATGCCGTACTTGGTCACGGTGTACGGGCTGTATTGGGCAAACCATTTGTTGGCAAGGTTGAGCGGTGGGGACAGGTTGAGGATGTGTCCACTGGACTTCTTCAGATAGGGCAACGCTGCCTGACTGCACAGCAAAACGGCGCGGGTGTTGATCTGGTGCATCAGGTCGAAACGCTTGAGTTCGATGTGCTGAACCCCGGTCAATTTGATCGCCCCGGCGTTGTTTACCAGCGCATCGATCGCGCCGAAATGTTCATTGGCCTGGGCCAGTGCCTCGCGTACGGCGACTTCATCGCGCACGTCCACTTGCAAGGCCAGCGCCTTGCCGCCAGCGGCTTCCACTTCCTGCGCCACACTGAAAATCGTCCCTGGCAGCTTGGCGTGGGGTTCGGCACTTTTGGCCGCGATCACGATGTTGGCGCCATCACGCGCAGCGCGCAGAGCAATCTCGCGGCCGATACCACGGCTGGCACCGGTGATGAACAGGGTTTTGCCTTGCAATGACATGCCTACGCTCCTGATTGTTGTTATGTGAGAGGGGAGGCTCGACAAACAATGTAGACGAAGTCTTCAGGTGCGGGCTGGTCGACTGATCGTTCCCACGCTCTGCGTGGGAATGCAGTTCGTGACGCTCTGCGTCACAACGGTGTCCGGCTTGACGCAGAGGTGAGGCTGGAACGCGGAGCGTCCCTTGAGGCATTCCCACGCAGAGCGTGGGAACGATCAAAACAGGGGAGTTAGCGTTAGTGAGTCATCACTTCACGGATGTCGCGGGCCAACTCACGCACGCGCTCTTCCTCGGTGTCCCACGAGCACATGAAGCGTGCGCCGCCGTTGCCGATGAAGGTGTAGAAGCGCCAGCCCTTGGCGGTCAGTGCGGCGATGGCCGGTTCCGAGAGTTGCAGGAACACCCCGTTGGCCTGTACCGGGAACATCAGTTCCACACCTGGAATGTCGCTGACCAGCTCTGCGAGCAATTGCGCGCAGTGGTTGGCGTGGCGGGCGTATTTGAGCCAGGCGTCGTTTTCCAGGATGCCGACCCACGGCGCCGACAGGAAGCGCATTTTCGACGCCAGTTGCCCGGCCTGTTTGCAGCGGTAATCGAAGTCTTCGGCGAGTTTGTGGTTGAAGAACAGGATCGCCTCGCCCACGGCCATGCCGTTTTTCGTGCCGCCGAAGCACAGCACATCTACGCCGGCCTTCCAGGTCAGGTCCGCCGGGGTGCAGCCGAGGAATGCGCAGGCGTTGGAGAAACGCGCGCCGTCCATGTGCAGGTTCAGGCCCAGCTCTTTGCAGGTGGCGCTGATGGCGCGGATTTCTTCCGGGGTGTAGACGCTGCCGACTTCGGTGGCCTGGGTCAGGGTCACGACGCGCGGTTTCGGATAGTGGATGTCCTGGCGCTTGAGCGCGACTTCGCGGATCGATTCCGGCGTCAGCTTGCCGTTTTCAGTACGGGCAATCAGCAGTTTGGAGCCGTTGGAGAAGAATTCCGGTGCGCCACATTCGTCGGTTTCGACGTGGGCGGTTTCCGAGCAGATCACGCTGTGGTAACTCTGGCACAGCGACGACAGGGCCAACGAGTTGGCGGCGGTGCCGTTGAAGGCGAAGAACACTTCGCAGTCGGTTTCGAACAGTTTGCGGAAATCGTCAGACGCGCGGGCGGTCCACTCGTCGTCGCCGTAAGCGCGCTGGTGGCCATGGTTGGCCTGTTCCATGGCGGCCCAGGCTTCAGGGCAAATGCCGGAATAGTTGTCGCTGGCGAATTGTTGGCTCTTATCGGTCATGGCCTGCTTCCGTGGTCGGGGCGCTTATGGTGAAACGTCCCGTGGTCAATGATGGTGCGCACTTTACCGAAGATCATCCGGGGAGCACACGGGATGTCGCTGTCAGAAAAATACAAGGATGCCGGCCAATTATGCACGTGAGACAGCGTGACGGTGCACTGGATCTGCTCAAGTGGCTGGCGCTGCTGAGCATGGTCCTCGATCACCTGCGATATGTCGGTTACTCCGCCGATTGGCTGTATGTGCCGGGGCGGTTGGCGTTTCCGTGGTTTTGCCTGGCGATGGCGGCGAACCTCGCGCGGGCGTCGGCAGTCGCGACAAGCGGTCAGTGGCGTTATTTGGGCTGGATGTTGCTGTTTAGTGCGGCCAGCGAAATTCCCTACCGGATGTTCATTGCCAATCCCGACACGCTCAATGTGTTTCCCACACTGGCCCTTGGTCTGTTGGTGGCGCGGGGCTGGCAGCAACCGGCGATGCAATCGCGAATGCTGGCGGTCGGTGCTTTGCTGCTGGCGGCGTTTTTCTCCCAGCGATTGATGTTTGGTTTCTTTGGCGTGTTGCTACCGTGGGTGATGCTGCTGGTCATCCGTCGTCCCTGGTATTTCGCGCTGGTGCCGGGAGTGGTTTGTCTGGCCGCCAATCAATGGCAGGTGCTGTATTACTCCGTTCGATTGGGCAATCACGTGGCGATGGCGGCGGTCGCCACTTGTCTGATTGCGCCATGGCTGGGGCTGTTCTTGTTGCGACACCTGCGTGACGTAAAACCACTGCCGATGCGGCGGTGGGCGTATGCGCTGTATCCCGTGCATTTCCTCATGTTGTTACTTCTTCGCCAGATCGTCGCATGACCCTGTGGGAGCTGGCTTGCCAGCGATAGCGGTGGACCAGCCGCCATCAATGCCGGATGTGGTGACGTCATCGCTGGCAAGCCAGCTCCCACAGGGTTTCTCGATGAATTGAGGGTTGTGTTCGGCAAGCCATTTCCCGCCATGTCGTAAACGCACCTTTGCGTGGCGCCCGTAGGCATTTGACCTGTCGACGCCGGTCATACCATCGCTATCAAAGGGCACTGCCGAAACGCCAGTGCCTTACCGAGACGAATGGCGCACAGATGCCGCTGGGAGAGACGCGATGTTCAGCAAGCAAGACCAGATCCAGGGTTACGACGATGCACTGCTGGCGGCGATGAATGCCGAGGAGCAACGTCAGGAAGATCACATCGAGCTGATCGCGTCGGAGAACTACACCAGCAAGCGCGTGATGGAAGCGCAAGGCAGCGGCCTGACCAACAAGTACGCCGAAGGCTATCCGGGCAAGCGCTACTACGGTGGTTGCGAGCACGTCGACAAGGTTGAAGCCCTGGCCATCGAGCGCGCCAAGCAACTGTTCGGCGCCGATTACGCCAACGTCCAGCCGCACTCCGGTTCTTCGGCCAACAGCGCCGTGTACCTGGCCCTGCTGCAAGCCGGCGACACCATTCTGGGCATGAGCCTGGCCCACGGTGGTCACCTGACCCACGGCGCCAAAGTGTCGTCCTCGGGCAAGCTGTACAACGCCGTGCAGTACGGCATCGACACCAAGACCGGCCTGATCGATTACGACGAAGTCGAGCGTTTGGCGGTCGAGTGCAAGCCGAAGATGATCGTTGCCGGTTTCTCGGCTTACTCGAAGACTTTGGACTTCCCACGTTTCCGTCAGATCGCCGACAAGGTTGGTGCGCTGCTGTTCGTCGACATGGCCCACGTTGCCGGTCTGGTTGCTGCCGGTCTGTACCCGAACCCGCTGCCGTACGCCGACGTGGTCACCACCACCACCCACAAGACCCTGCGTGGTCCACGTGGTGGCCTGATCCTGTGCAAGGCCAATGAAGAAATCGAGAAGAAGCTCAACGCTGCGGTATTCCCCGGTGCCCAGGGCGGCCCGCTGATGCATGTGATTGCCGGTAAGGCCGTGTGCTTCAAAGAGGCGCTGGAGCCGGGTTTCAAGGCTTACCAACAACAAGTGATCGACAACGCCCAGGCCATGGCCGGCGTGTTTATCAAACGCGGCTACGATGTAGTGTCCGGCGGTACCGACAACCACCTGTTCCTGGTCAGCCTGATCCGTCAGGGCCTCACCGGCAAAGAGGCGGACGCAGCACTCGGTCGCGCCCACATCACCGTTAACAAGAACGCTGTCCCGAACGATCCACAGTCGCCGTTCGTGACCTCCGGCCTGCGCATCGGCACCCCGGCGGTGACCACGCGCGGCTTCAAGGTGACCCAGTGCGTGACGCTGGCCGGCTGGATCTGCGACATCCTCGACAACCTCGGCGACGCCGATGTCGAGGCCAATGTTGCCCAGCAAGTGTCGGCACTGTGCGCGGACTTCCCGGTTTATCGCTGAGCGCGGTTTTGGAGTAAATGACTATGCAACGCTATTCGGGCTTCGGCCTCTTCAAACACTCCCTCAGCCACCACGAAAACTGGCAGCGCATGTGGCGCACGCCGACCCCGAAAAAGGTCTACGACGTGGTCATCGTCGGCGGTGGCGGGCACGGTCTGGCGACCGCCTACTACCTGGCCAAGGAACACGGCATCACCAATGTGGCCGTGGTCGAGAAGGGCTGGCTGGGCGGCGGTAACACCGCGCGCAACACCACCATCGTTCGCTCCAACTACCTGTGGGACGAATCGGCTCACCTGTACGAACACGCGATGAAACTGTGGGAAGGCCTGTCCCAGGATCTGAACTACAACGTGATGTTCTCCCAGCGTGGCGTCTACAACCTGTGCCACACCCTGCAGGACATCCGTGATTCCGAGCGTCGGGTCAGCGCCAACCGCCTCAATGGTGTCGACGGCGAACTGCTCGATGCCAAGCAAGTGGCCGACGAGATTCCGTACCTCGACTGCTCGAAGAACACTCGCTACCCGGTGATGGGCGCTACCGTCCAGCGTCGCGGCGGCGTGGCTCGTCACGATGCCGTGGCCTGGGGTTTTGCCCGTGCAGCCGACGCCCTCGGCGTGGACCTGATCCAGCAGACCGAAGTGATCGGTTTCCGCAAGGAAAACGGCGTGTGCATCGGCGTTGAAACCAACAAGGGCTTCATCGGCGCCAAGCGCGTCGGCGTGGTCACCGCCGGTAACTCCGGGCACATGGCCAAGCTCGCCGGTTTCCGCCTGCCGATCGAATCCCACCCGCTGCAAGCGCTGGTGTCCGAGCCGATCAAGCCGATTATCGACAGCGTGATCATGTCCAACGCCGTACACGGTTACATCAGCCAGTCCGACAAGGGCGACCTGGTGATCGGCGCCGGTATCGACGGCTACAACGGCTACGGCCAGCGTGGTTCGTACCCGGTGATCGAGCACACCATCCAGGCCATCGTCGAGATGTTCCCGGTGCTGTCCCGCGTACGCATGAACCGTCAGTGGGGCGGCATCGTCGACACCACGCCGGATGCCTGCCCGATCATTTCGAAAACTCCGGTGCCGAACATGTTCTTCAACTGCGGTTGGGGCACCGGCGGCTTCAAGGCGACACCTGGCTCGGGCAACGTGTTTGCCGCGAGTTTGGCCAAGGGTGAAATGCACCCGTTGGCCGCACCTTTCTCCATCGACCGTTTCCACAACGGTGCGTTGATCGATGAACACGGCGCTGCTGCGGTTGCCCACTAACAGGAGAAATCCCCATGTTGCATATCTTCTGTCCTCACTGCGGCGAGTTGCGCTCCGAAGAGGAATTCCACGCATCCGGCCAGGCGCACATCCCGCGTCCACTGGATCCGAACAGCTGCACCGACGAGGAGTGGGGCGACTACATGTTCTTCCGCGACAACCCTCGCGGTCTGCACCATGAACTGTGGATTCACGCCGCCGGTTGCCGTCAGTACTTCAACGCCACCCGCGACACCGTGACCTACGAGATTCTCGAAACCTACAAGATCGGCACCAAGCCACAATTCACCGACAAGACCGATAGCCCGAAAGCGGCCAGCACGGCTCTGGGAGAGAAGGTATGAGCCAGATCAATCGCCTGTCCAACGGCGGACGGATCGACCGCAACAAAGTCTTGAGCTTCACCTTCAACGGCCAGAGCTACAAAGGCTTTGAAGGCGACTCGCTGGCCGCCGCACTGCTGGCCAACGGTGTCGACATCATCGGTCGCAGCTTCAAGTATTCCCGTCCGCGCGGCATCTTCGCCGCCGGCGCTGAAGAGCCGAACGCGGTGCTGCAGATCGGCGCCACCGAAGCCACGCAAATCCCGAACGTACGCGCCACGCAGCAAGCGCTGTACCAGGGTTTGGTCGCCACCAGCACCAACGGCTGGCCGAGCGTGAACAACGACATGATGGGGATTCTCGGCAAGGTCGGCGGCAAGCTGATGCCACCGGGTTTCTACTACAAAACCTTCATGTACCCGCAATCGTTCTGGATGACTTACGAGAAGTACATTCGTAAGGCTGCCGGTCTTGGCCGTTCGCCGACCGAGAACGATCCGGACACCTACGACTACATGAACCAGCACTGCGACGTGCTGATCGTCGGCGCCGGCCCTGCCGGTTTGGCCGCTGCACTGGCGGCTGCGCGCAGCGGTGCCCGGGTGATCCTGGCTGACGAGCAGGAAGAGTTCGGCGGCAGCCTGCTCGACTCCCGCGAAAGCCTCGACGGCAAGCCTGCGACCGAGTGGGTCGCCAGCGTCATCGCCGAACTGAAGAACACCCCGGACGTGCTGCTGTTGCCGCGCGCCACGGTCAACGGTTACCACGACCACAACTTCCTGACCATTCACGAGCGCCTCACCGATCACCTTGGCGACCGCGCACCGATTGGCCAGGTACGTCAGCGCATTCACCGCGTTCGCGCCAAGCGTGTGGTTCTGGCGACCGGCACTCACGAGCGTCCACTGGTCTACGGCAACAACGACGTGCCGGGCAACATGCTGGCCGGCGCGGTCTCGACTTACGTGCGCCGCTACGGTGTAGCACCGGGCAAGAAACTGGTGCTGTCGACCAACAACGACCACGCCTACCGCGTTGCCCTGGATTGGCTCGACGCCTGCCTGCAAGTGGTGGCGATCGCCGACGCCCGCAGCAACCCGCGCGGTGCGCTGGTGGAAGAAGCACGCGCCAAAGGCATCCGCATCCTCACCGGCAGCGCCGTGATCGAGGCCCGTGGCAGCAAGCACGTGACGGCTGCACGTGTGGCCGCCATCGATGTGAAAGGCCACAAAGTCACCAGCCCTGGCGAATGGCTCGACTGCGATCTGATCGCCAGTTCCGGTGGTTACAGCCCTGTCGTTCACTTGGCTTCGCACCTGGGTGGCAAGCCGACCTGGCGTGAAGACATCCTCGGTTTCGTGCCGGGTGAAGCACCGCAGAAACGCGTGTGCGTCGGTGGTATCAATGGCGTCTACGGTCTGGGCGATTCGCTGGCCGACGGTTTTGAAGGCGGCGTGCGCGCAGCCAGCGAAGCCGGTTTTGGTCCGGTCGAAGCGACCTTGCCGAAAGCCTTGGCGCGTCTGGAAGAGCCGACTCTGGCGCTGTTCCAGGTGCCCCATGAAAAGAACACCGCACGGGCGCCGAAGCAATTCGTCGACCTGCAAAACGACGTCACCGCCGCCGCCATCGAACTGGCGACCCGCGAAGGTTTCGAGTCGGTCGAGCACGTCAAACGCTACACCGCGCTGGGCTTCGGCACCGATCAGGGCAAGCTCGGCAACGTCAACGGCCTGGCCATCGCCGCCCGTTCGCTGAACGTGACCATCCCGCAGATGGGCACCACCATGTTCCGTCCGAACTACACGCCAGTGACTTTCGGCGCCGTGGCCGGTCGTCACTGTGGGCACATCTTCGAACCTGTGCGTTTCACCGCATTGCATCACTGGCACCTGAAAAACGGCGCCGAGTTCGAAGACGTCGGTCAGTGGAAACGTCCGTGGTACTTCCCGAAATCCGGTGAAGACCTGCATGCCGCCGTGAAGCGCGAATGCAAAGCCGTGCGCGACAGCGTTGGCCTGCTGGACGCTTCGACCCTCGGCAAGATCGACATTCAGGGCCCGGATGCACGCGAGTTCCTCAACCGCATCTACACCAACGCCTGGACCAAGCTCGACGTGGGCAAGGCGCGTTACGGCCTGATGTGCAAAGAAGACGGGATGGTGTTCGACGACGGCGTGACGGCGTGCCTGGCCGACAACCATTTCGTGATGACCACCACCACCGGCGGCGCTGCACGCGTGCTGCAATGGCTGGAAATCTACCAGCAGACCGAATGGCCAGACCTGAAGGTGTACTTCACTTCCGTGACCGATCACTGGGCAACCATGACCCTGTCCGGGCCGAACAGCCGCAAGCTGCTCAGCGAAGTCACCGACATCGACCTGAGCAACGAAGCGTTCCCGTTCATGACCTGGAAAGAAGGTCTGGTCGGCGGTGTACCGGCGCGAGTGTTCCGGATTTCGTTTACCGGTGAACTGTCGTACGAAGTCAACGTGCAGGCCGACTATGCGATGGGCGTACTGGAAAAAATCGTCGACGCCGGCAAGAAGTACAACCTGACGCCGTACGGCACCGAAACCATGCACGTGCTGCGGGCCGAGAAGGGCTTCATCATCGTCGGTCAGGACACTGACGGCTCGATGACCCCGGACGACCTGAACATGGGCTGGTGTGTTGGCCGCACCAAACCGTTCTCGTGGATCGGCCAGCGTGGCATGAACCGTGAAGACTGCGTGCGTGATCAGCGCAAGCAGCTGGTGGGCCTCAAGCCGATCGACCCGAACAAATGGCTGCCGGAAGGTGCGCAACTGGTGTTCAACACCAAGCAGGCGATCCCGATGACCATGGTCGGCCACGTGACCTCCAGCTACGCCCACAACTCCCTCGGCTATTCGTTTGCCATGGGCGTGGTCAAGGGCGGCCTGAACCGCATGGGCGAACGCGTGTTTGCGCCGCTGGCGGATGGCAGCGTGATCGAGGCGGAGATTGTTTCTTCGGTGTTCTTCGATCCGAAAGGTGATCGCCAGAACGTGTAAGTCGATCGTTCCCACGCTCTGCGTGGGAATGCATCCCGGGACGCTCCGCGTCCCAAGAGCGGACGCAGAGCGTCCATGGCGGCATTCCCACGCAGAGCGTGGGAACGATCAAGAATTCAGGAAAGGTGCTTTATGACCGCAGCCAATGTTTACCAACAACGCCCAACCACCGGGGCCAAGGCCGAGTCGTCGCTGCATCACGCCGACCTCGCCAGCCTGGTGGGCAAGGGTCGCAAGAACGCCGGTGTGACCGTGCGTGAGAAAAAACTCCTCGGCCACCTGACCATCCGTGGCGATGGCCACGATGCCGCGTTTGCCGCCGGCGTGCACAAGGCGCTCGGCATCGAATTGCCGGGTGCACTGACCGTCATCGTCAAAGGCGAAACCAGCCTGCAATGGATGGGGCCGGATGAATGGCTGCTGATCGTGCCGACCGGCGAGGAATTCGCCGCCGAGCAAAAACTGCGTGAAGCGCTGGGCGATCTGCACATCCAGATCGTCAACGTCAGCGGCGGTCAGCAGATCCTCGAACTGAGCGGCCCGAACGTGCGCCAGGTGCTGATGAAATCCACCAGCTACGACGTGCACCCGAACAGCTTCCCGGTGGGCAAGGCTGTCGGCACGGTGTTTGCCAAGTCGCAACTGGTGATCCGCCACACCGGCGAAGACACCTGGGAACTGCTGATCCGGCGCAGCTTCTCGGATTACTGGTGGTTGTGGTTGCAGGATGCAGCGGCTGAATTCGGCCTCAGCGTTCAGGCCTAATGATCGTTAAAGGAGTCACCGCACTATGAGCCGCGCCCCAGACACATGGATCTTGACCGCCGACTGCCCCAGCGTGCTCGGCACGGTGGACGCGGTGACCCGCTTTCTGTTCGAGCAGGGCTGCTACGTCACCGAACACCACTCGTTTGATGACCGGCTCTCGGGCCGTTTCTTCATTCGTGTGGAGTTTCGCCAGCCGGATGGCTTCGACGAGCAGTCGTTTCGCGCCGGTTTGCAGGAGCGCGGCGAATCGTTCGGCATGATCTTCGAACTGACCCCGCCGCACTATCGACCGAAAGTGGTGATCATGGTCTCCAAGGCCGATCACTGCCTCAACGATTTGCTTTACCGCCAGCGCATCGGCCAATTGTCGATGGACGTGGCCGCCGTGGTCTCCAACCATCCCGACCTCAAGCCGCTGGCCGACTGGCACCAGATTCCGTACTACCACTTCCCGCTCGACCCCAACGACAAACCGTCGCAAGAGCGTCAGGTGTTGCAGGTGATCGAGGAAGCCGGTGCTGAACTGGTGATTCTTGCCCGCTACATGCAGGTCTTGTCGCCGGAGCTGTGCCGCAAACTCGATGGCAAGGCGATCAACATTCACCACTCGTTGTTGCCGGGTTTCAAGGGTGCCAAGCCTTATCACCAGGCTTACAACAAGGGCGTGAAACTGGTCGGCGCGACGGCGCATTACATCAACAACGACCTCGATGAAGGGCCGATCATTGCCCAGGGCGTCGAGGTGGTGGATCACAGTCATTATCCGGAAGACCTGATTGCCAAGGGGCGCGACATTGAAGGCCTGACCTTGGCGCGGGCGGTTGGGTATCACATTGAGCGACGGGTATTTTTGAACGCCAATCGCACCGTCGTTCTTTAAATCGCCATCGCTGGCAAGCCAGCTCCCACAGGGTTTTATGTCGTTCGCAGAGTTTGTGTACAACCCGACCACTGTGGGAGCTGGCTTGCCAGCGATGAGGCCCTAACAGGCAACACAAGATTCAGCATCTGTACCCGAGCACTTAACGCGCTGCCTGCCTGGGCAACGCGGTTCCATAAAAACAACAGCGAGGTGAAAGCATGTCTGGCAATCGTGGTGTGGTGTATCTCGGCGCTGGCAAGGTCGAAGTACAGAAAATCGACTATCCGAAAATGCAGGACCCGCGCGGCAGGAAGATCGAGCACGCCGTCATCCTGCGAGTGGTCTCCACTAACATTTGTGGTTCCGATCAGCACATGGTGCGCGGTCGTACCACCGCTCAAACCGGTCTGGTCCTGGGTCACGAAATCACCGGTGAAGTCATCGAGAAGGGCCGTGACGTCGAAAACCTGCAAATCGGCGATCTGGTGTCTGTTCCGTTCAACGTGGCTTGCGGGCGCTGCCGTTCCTGCAAGGAAATGCACACCGGCGTGTGTCTGAGCGTTAACCCGGCGCGTCCGGGCGGTGCCTACGGTTACGTCGACATGGGTGACTGGACCGGCGGCCAGGCTGAATACGCGCTGGTGCCGTACGCCGACTTCAACTTGCTGAAACTGCCTGATCGCGATCGCGCCATGGAAAAAATCCGTGACCTGACCTGCCTCTCCGACATCCTGCCAACCGGCTACCACGGTGCCGTGACCGCCGGCGTCGGCCCGGGCAGCACCGTGTACATCGCGGGCGCCGGTCCGGTCGGTCTGGCGGCTGCCGCTTCCGCTCGCCTGCTGGGCGCAGCGGTGGTGATCGTCGGTGACGTCAACACCGTCCGCCTGGCACACGCCAAGGCCCAGGGTTTCGAAATTGCCGACCTGTCCCTCGACACCCCGCTGCACGAGCAAATCGCCGCGCTGCTGGGCGAACCCGAAGTGGATTGCGCTGTCGACGCCGTCGGCTTCGAAGCCCGCGGCCACGGCCATGACGGCGTCAAACACGAAGCCCCGGCCACCGTACTCAACTCGCTGATGGGCGTGGTGCGCGTGGCAGGCAAGATCGGCATCCCTGGCCTCTACGTGACTGAAGATCCGGGCGCCGTGGACGCTGCCGCAAAAATGGGCAGCCTGAGCATCCGCTTCGGCCTCGGCTGGGCCAAATCCCACAGCTTCCACACCGGCCAGACCCCGGTCATGAAGTACAACCGCCAGCTGATGCAGGCGATCATGTGGGACCGCATCAACATTGCCGAAGTGGTGGGTGTGCAGGTCATCAGCCTGGATCAGGCGCCTGAGGGATATGGCGAGTTCGATGCAGGCGTGCCGAAGAAGTTTGTGATTGATCCGCATAAGTTGTTTAGTGCGGCGTAAGGGCGGGTAAAAAAGGGCGACTTGATGTCGCCCTTTTTCATGAGTGTGTCCGTGTTGAATTTGCTGGCTGTCGGATGTTGAAGATTTTATTTATGTCCGGTTTTGCTATGCGATTAGCTCCTTTGAATCTGACGAGTATTACATCCTTATAAATGTGCTTCTTTAAAACTAACTCTTCGTATTCTGGTATGAATCTATAGTCCTTGTTAAGTACTTTTTCGGAAGGGTTTTTCAAATATGTTGCTAGTACCCCATCAGGATTGCGCGCGAACATTTCTGTAGCAAGGTTGTCGGCGTAACGTTGTGCAATCGTAATGTTCGGTGTTGTATAAAAACCAGGTCCGTAGGATAGATTCGGTTTTGTGTCAAATTCTGGTTTTGGACCGGTAATTTGCATTGTTTTTGCGAACTCATCTGAAGTTCCATGGAATCCAACAAATGTATATATGTCATTTTTGCTCTGTATGGAAATAGGTGGTACTAAAGTTTCAATAGAAGGTTTTGCGGCAATTGTTTTTTTAATCCATCCCAATTGTCTAAGTGTCGGTTTTAAAAGGTTTGGTATGTGCCCGTTTTTGTCTACTTTATTAACAGGGTCTCCCACACAATACACATACGCATTCAGCCCACCTTCCCCAAACGGACTCCAACTGTCCGGACTGTTAAATCGCATCAACACCGGATTAAACGCCCGATAACCATTCCCCAGCAAATAACACCCCGTCACCGGATCTGGCCGTTCGCCGTTGAAGCAGAGCAGGCTGAGTAAGCCGTTCTCCACCGGGCGATGACCATAGGGTGGGTAGGCGAGAGAATTAAGACGAGTCGCGTCGAGTACGTACAACACCGAACGCTGTTGATCAGTGGCAAGCAAACGCGTTTCCAAGGCACCGCTCTGACCCTGCTGCTGAGCCAGAAGTAGATCGTCGTGCTGCATGATCGATCGCTGCAACGCGCCTTGAATCTCCGTAGCCAGCCGATCTTTCAAGTAAAAGCGCCGAGCAATGGCCTGCGCCGAGGGCGTCCAATCAACCAGTCGATCCAGCGGGTCGTAGTGGTAGCGACAGAGCAGCGTTTCGCGATTGGGCAGCATGGTCGGTAATTCCTGAATGAGTTCATCAATCTAGGGTTTTACTGTGATGCAATCGGCCAGTCCTGCCTACTAGCAGATCTGATAGGGTCCCAATCTCAGTGCCTCAACACCAACCAGACCCCCGTCATGAAGTACAAACCGCCAATTGATGCAGGCGAGCATGTGGGCCGCATCAACATCGCTGAAGTGGTGGGCGGGCAGGTGATCATCCTGGATCAGGCGCCTGAAGGATTAAGCGAGTTTGATGCGGCCATGCCGAAAAGGTTGTATTTCATCCTCGTGAGTTGTTTAGTACGGTGTAGACGCTGCCGTTATAGATAAGGGCGATGTACTGTCGCCCTCTCTGTTTATGTATGAGTCACCGATAACTCACTCAGCTAAATTCAGTCTGATTAAACTGTTGTACTCCGGCGGATTAGGATTCTTGGGTGTGATTGCGGCGTCGTAACTTGGAAGGCCAATTTTTGTTTCCGGAATGATAGAAGTATTTACATCGTCCATCCATTGAATGAAGCGGGAAGTTATCACCCCTTCTGGAATACGCTCGCCAGCCTCAATAGCGACGCGGAGGCTACGAAACGCTTCTACACTTTGATTTCGGCGAGTATAAGCTGGCGGAAGCGTGTTAAATGCTTTGATTTCTATTGCCGACTTTTGCGGGGAACCTGGTGGTTCGATGAATGTTTTTGCGCTAGATGGCGTTCTTGCCCCTATTTTATTGGCAACTCCTTTAAAAAATTTGACTATAAGAAGAGAGTGGCCCGAAGGATCTACGTGACTCACTGGATTTCCTTTGCAATACGCATACGCATTCAATCCACCCTTCTCAAATGGACTCCAACTGTCCGGACTGTTAAACCGCATCAACACCGGGTTAAACGCCCGATAGCCATTCCCCAACAAATAACACCCCGTCACCGGATCTGGTCGTTCGCCATTGAAGCCGAGCAGGCTGAGTAAACCGTTTTCCGGCGGGCGATGGCCATAGGGTGAGTAGGCGATGGGACGTGGTCGAGCGGCATCAAGCACATTCAATACCGATCGCTGCTGATCTGTGTTGAGCAAGCGTGATTCCACGTTACCGTTCTGCCGCTGTTGCTGAGCCAGCAGTTGATCGTCGTGCTGCATGATCGAACGCTGCACCGCGTCCTGAATCTCGGTGGCCAGTCGTTCTTTCAGGTAAAAGCGCCGGATTGGGGACTGCGTCGAGGGAGTCGAATCAACCAGTTGGTCCCGAGCGTCGTAGTGATAGCGGGAGAGGAACGTTTCGCGATCAGGCAGCATGGTCGTGTTCCTGAATGAATTCATCAATCCAGGGTTCTACTGTGGAGCAATCCACCAGGGCTCCCTACTAGCAGATCTGATAGTGTCGCCTTCTTCCGGACCGCTTTATGACGAGCGGGTGGGGACCTGAGGAACATGCCCGCGTCGACCCGGTCAAATCGGCAGCTTTGCGCCCTCAATCGGGCGTTTTTCATGATGCAAGAGGATGTCTGAATGAAGATTTCACGCGGTTTTGCACTGGCATCACTCATGACTCTGGCCGCCAGCCCGGTCTTTGCTCAGTTCAGCCTGGGCGATGCGGCCAATGCCATTGCCGGCATGAAGGGTGGCAACGCGGCGACCGACGCAGCGCCCACCTCGGAAACAGCGGACCTGTTGGGCGCACTCAGTCAATTGAACGTAACGCCGCAACAAGCCGTCGGCGGCACTGGCGCGATGCTGGGGTTGGCGAAGAATCAGTTGAGCTCGACCGACTATTCGGAACTGGCCAAAAGCGTGCCGGGCATCGACAAGCTGTCGGGCGGCGGCGAGTTGGGCGCACTGGCCGGTTTGCTCGGTTCCAGCGGCAAGGCCGCCGGGCTGGATAATGCCTTAGGCAACGTCAAGGATACCAATGACTTGAACAATGCCTTCAGCGCCTTGGGCATGGACAGCGGCATGATCGGCCAGTTTGCCCCGGTGATCCTGCAATACCTCGGTCAACAGGGTGTTGGCGGTTCGCTGCTGCAGAGCCTGGGCGGAATCTGGGGCACTGGCGTTACTGGTAGCTGATCAGCGGCTTTCGGCGCGCAAGGCGTCGATGCGTTGGTCCTTCTCGGTCCAGAGCTGATTGACCCAGTTCTGGACCGTTTCACGAAACTGCGGATCGTTTTCGTAATCGCCTTGCCACAGTGCCGGGTCGAGGTCGCGGGTCTTGATGTCGATGATCACCCTTGGCACGTTGCCGCTGATCAAATCCCAGAATCCCGGAATCGTCTGCTGCGGATACACGACCGTCACGTCGAGGATCGCATCCAGCTGTTCGCCCATCGCCGCCAGCACAAACGCCACGCCGCCAGCCTTTGGCCTGAGCACGTGAGTGAACGGTGATTGCTGCTGAGCGCTTTTGGCGGCGGTGAAACGCGTGCCTTCCAGATAGTTGACCACCGTCACGGGCTGCCGCTTGAACAGTTCGCAGGCCTGTTTGGTGATCTCCAGATCCTTGCCGGCCAGCTCCGGGTGCTTCGCCAGGAACGCCTTGGTGTAGCGCTTCATGAACGGGTAGTCCAGCGCCCACCAGGCCAGGCCCAGGAACGGCACCCAGATCAGTTCTTTCTTGAGGAAGAATTTGAAGAATGGCGTGCGTCGATTCAGCGTCTGGATCAATGCCGGGATATCGACCCAGGATTGGTGGTTGCTGATCACCAGATACGACGTGTCGCGCCGCAGATCGTCGCCACCGCGAATGTCCCATTGGGTGGGAATGCAGATGCGGAAGATCAGCTTGTCGATTTCCGACCAGGTCTCGGCGATCCACATCACCGCCGTGGAGGCGTAATCGCGAAAGCGGCCGGAGAGGACCAGTTTGAGCAGGGCAAATACCATCAACGGTCCGATCAGAACCAGGGTGTTGAGCAACAGCAGCAGGGTAACGAAACAGCCGGTGAGCAGGCGGCGCATAGGCAACTCTTGAAAGCGTTTGGGCGCGCCATGATAAGCAGCTTCGGGCGGCAGGCCAAATCGGTGCTGACGAATGTTTCACCTGCGGGCCGCTAACCTCGTGGGAACGATCATGCGAACAACGGTCTAAAATCCCGCTGCTCACTTCTCATGGAAGCCCATTACGTGAAATCCCTTCTTGCACTGCTTTCCCTCATCGCCCTGCCGGTCATGGCCGCCGAACCGACCCTGTACGGCCGTTACGAATACATCGCGCTGCCGGAAATCGGCGGCGAAGTGCTCAAGGCCAAGATGGACACCGGTGCCCTGACGGCGTCGCTGTCGGCCAAGGATATCGAAACCTTCACCCGCGACGGCGAAGACTGGGTTCGTTTCCGCCTCGCCACCAAGGATGCGAGCAACAAGGTTTACGAGCACAAGGTCGCGCGAATCAGCAAGATCAAGACCCGCTCCGAAGAAGACGAAGATGAAGACACCGCCACGCCCACCAAACGTCCGGTGGTCGATCTGGAGTTGTGCCTGGGCAACGTCAAGCGCACGGTCGAGGTCAATTTGACTGACCGCAGCAGCTTTAATTATCCGCTGCTGATTGGTGCCAAGGCGCTGCGTGAGTTTGGCGCGGCGGTGAATCCGGCACGACGGTTTACGGCGGATAAGCCGGATTGTTGATAAAACTCATCAGGATGATAGTGCCAAATGGGTCCTAGACTAAGTACTTTTCCTGAGGGCGCGGTTCAGTAACTCCTGCTCATAGGCACGCCCTATTCTTAGGAAATCTGAATTCGGGCTCAGGTCAATGGCGTACTGAACTTCGTTAAATCCAGCTGAGAGTTGTTGGTCAGTGGAAGTCCGAAGATATTCATCAAATGTAGGCAATGCATCTGAAGGCACTGGCCCGTGGCTGTTTTGATAAGGCTTCGGTGGGAAATGTTTCCGTGGGTGGGGTCGTGCGACATGGTTTTTAGAATTCCATGCTTGTCCAATGTTTGAGGGGCGTCGAGGCTCGAATAGATCTAGATTGATATCGTCGAATTTGAAGTCTTCGGGTGTTAAATCATTAATGGTTTTAGGCGAATCCAAAGGCGGTGGCTTCGGTGTGTTGGCAGAGGCGGCAGTTGTGTTGATTACAGTTTTTGCTTCCTTGGCGACGGGCTTCTTCATTAAACCCAGTGCTCTCAGGGGGGGCTTGAAGAAAAAAGGTGTACGTCCCGACCGATCGGTTCCGTTGACTGGATCCCCAAGGCAGTAGGCATATGAATTTATCCCCCCCCTCCCAAACGGACTCCAACTATCCGGGCTATTAAACCGCATCAACAGCGGATTGAACTGCCGATACCCGTTCCCCAAATGATAATGCCCTGTCATCGGGTCAGGCAGTTCACCGTTGAAACCAAGCAGGCTGAGCAAGCCGTTTTCGGCAGGGCGATGACCATAGGGCGTATAGGCGATGTGATGCGGCCGAGTTACGACCAATGCGCTCAGTACCGAGTGCTGATGATCGGTTGCCAACAGGATCGTTCTGCGCGAGTTCGTAGACATTGACCAATCTCCGTATCAGTTCCGAAAGGGCGGCTTAACAGCATCAACCTGTTTTCAGCCATTGCCTACTATCAGAACTGCTAGGTCCTACAGACCCAACCGCCAGTTGATCTAACCGGATTGACGCCGATTCCTCCTTCAGTCACCGTTCGCCCACTCAACCCCCACGCCCGGACGCCATGCCTCATATCCTGATTGTCGAAGACGAAGCGGCGATTGCCGACACCCTGATTTTCGCCTTGCAGGGCGAGGGCTTCACGACCACGTGGCTGACCCTGGGTGCGGCGGCGCTGGAACATCAGCGGCAGACCCCGGCGGACCTGATCATCCTCGACATCGGCCTGCCGGATATCAGCGGCTTCGAAACCTGCAAGCAATTGCGGCGTTTCAGCGAAGTGCCGGTAATGTTTCTCAGTGCCCGCGATGGTGAAATCGATCGTGTCGTGGGGCTGGAAATTGGTGCCGACGATTACGTGGTCAAGCCGTTCAGCCCCCGTGAAGTGGCGGCGCGGGTTCGGGCGATTCTCAAGCGTGTGGGGCCGAAAAATCTGGCCGAGACTGCGCCGACACTGTTTCGCGTCGACGACGAGCGCGTGCAAATCACCTATCGCGGCCAGGCCTTGAACCTGACCCGCCACGAATTCCGTCTGTTGCAATGTCTGCTCGAACAACCCGAACGCGTATTCAGCCGTGAGCAATTGCTCGACGCGTTAGGCGTGGCCGCCGATGCCGGTTATGAGCGCAGTATCGATAGCCACATCAAGAGCGTGCGCGCCAAGTTGCGATTGGTGAAGGCTGATGCCGAGCCGATCCAGACCCATCGCGGGCTCGGCTACAGCTACAGCCCGGGACACAGCTGATGCCGTTGGGGATCCGGATTTTCCTTGTCTACGTGCTGTTCATCGGCCTGACCGGCTATTTCGTGCTCAACACCGTAATGGAAGAAATCCGCCCCGGCGTGCGCCAGTCCACCGAGGAAACCCTGGTCGACACCGCCAACCTGATGGCGGAAATCCTGCGCGATGACTTCAAGGCCGGCACCCTCAACCAGAACCGCTGGCCCGAACTGCTCAAGGCTTACGGTGAGCGACAACCGGCGGCGAATATCTGGGGTTTGCCGAAGAATCAGGTCAACCACCGCATCTACGTCACCGACGCCAAAGGTATTGTCGTGCTGGATTCCAGCGGCGTGGCGATGGGGCAGGATTACTCGCGCTGGAACGACGTTTACCTGACTTTGCGCGGCCAATATGGCGCCCGCTCGACTCGCAATGATCCGAACGATGCAACCTCCTCGGTGATGCACGTCGGCGCGCCGATTCGCGACAACGGGCGGATCATCGGCGTGGTCACCGTGGCCAAACCCAACAGCTCATTGCAGCCGTATGTGGATCGCACTGAACGACGGTTGCTGGCGTATGGCGCCGGGTTGATCGGCCTCGGCTTGCTGTTTGGCGCGCTGTTATCGTGGTGGTTGAGTCGGGCACTTCGACGGTTGACCGCTTATGCCCAGGCGGTGAGCGAAGGCCGTCGGGTCGAAGTGCCGCACTACCGCGGCGGTGAGCTGGAGCAATTGGCGACGGCGGTGGAACAGATGCGCACGCAGCTTGAAGGCAAGGCCTACGTCGAGCGTTACGTGCACACCTTGACCCATGAACTGAAAAGCCCGTTGGCGGCGATTCGCGGTGCGGCGGAGTTGCTGCAAAGCGAGATGCCGTTGGCCCAGCGGCAGCGATTTGTCGGCAATATCGACAGCGAAAGTGCGCGTATGCAGCAGTTGATTGAGCGGCTGTTGAATCTGGCGCAGGTCGAACAGCGCCAAGGACTGGAGGAGCGCGTGGCGGTGCCATTAGCGGCATTGGTGGATGTGCTGTTGAACGCGCAATCGGCACGGATCGAAGGCAAACAGTTACGCGTAGAGCAAGCCATTGCGTCGAACCTGGCGCTGATCGGCGAGCCGTTTCTGTTGCGTCAGGCGCTGGGCAATCTGTTGGAAAACGCGCTGGATTTCACACCGATTCAAGGTGTGCTGCGATTTACTGCCGAGCGGATCGGTGAGCAGGTCGAGTTCAAACTGTTCAATCAGGCCGATCCCATTCCCGACTATGCGCTGCCGCGCTTGAGCGAGCGTTTCTACTCATTGCCGCGCCCCGACAGTGGGCGCAAGAGCACCGGGCTTGGGCTCAACTTTGTCGAGGAAGTGGTCAAGTTGCATGGTGGGGCGATGAGCATTGGCAATGTCTATGGCGGTGTGCAGGTCAGTTTGCATTTGCCTTCAATACGCTAAAGATCGCAGCCTTCGGCAGCTCCTGGGATCGATGTACGCCTGTAGGAGCTGGCGAAGGCTGCGATCTTTTCCGAACTCCACAAACTCTCCACATTCCCCCCACAAATCCCTCACACAGCCCCATCAGACTTTTCCCATCCAAAACAGGGAGAGTCCCATGAACCGCAGCCTTACCCTAAAACTCGGGGCGATCGCCCTGCTGATACTGTTATTGCTGATCCCGCTGCTGATGATCAACGGCGTGATCCAGGACCGCCAGCAATTGCGCGACGGGGTGCTCGAAGACATCGCCCGTAGCTCCAGCTACAGCCAACAATTGAGCGGGCCGCTGATGGTGGTGCCGTATCGCAAAGTGGTGCGCACCTGGAAGACCCACGAAAAAACCAACCAGCGCTATCAGGAAATCGGTGAAGAGCGCGGGCGTTTGTACTTCCTGCCGGAGCGCTTTGAACTCGATGGTGCGGTGCAGACCGAACTGCGTTCCCGGGGCATTTATCAGGCGCGGCTGTTCCATGCCGACAACCGCATCAGCGGCCATTTTTCGTTACCCGCACAACTGGGTATCAAGGAAGACTTCGCTGATTATCAGTTCGACCAACCGTTTCTCGCGGTCGGCATCAGTGACATCCGCGGCATCGAAAACGCCTTGAAGCTAGAGCTCAATGACCAGAGTCTGGACTTCATCCCCGGCAGTCAGGTCGGCTGGCTGGGTGAGGGCGTCCACGTGACGCTGCCGGCCCTGGACACCACGCAACCCACGGAACTGGCCTTCGGTTTCGACCTGAAACTGCAAGGCACCGGCCAGTTGCAGATACTGCCGGTGGGCAAGACCAGCAAGGTCTCGCTGACTGCCAACTGGCCGCACCCCAGCTTCATCGGCAACTACCTGCCGGCCCAGCGCGAAATCACCGATCAGGGCTTCACCGCCCATTGGCAGACTTCGTTTTTCTCCACCAACCTGCAAGAAACCCTGAACAGCTGCGTGTCTCGCGGCGGTTGTGAGGCACTGTTCGGCCGCAGCTTCGGTGTGAGCTTCATTGACCCAGTGGACCAGTACCTGAAGAGCGACCGGGCGATCAAATACGCACTGCTGTTTATCGTCCTGACCTTCGCCGGTTTCTTCCTCTTCGAAGTGCTGAAAAGCCTGGCGGTGCATCCGGTGCAATATGCGTTGGTGGGCGTGGCGCTGGCGTTTTTCTACCTGTTGTTACTGTCGTTGTCCGAGCACATTGGTTTTGCTCTGGCCTATCTATTGTCGGCCAGTGGTTGCGTGTTGTTGATCGGGTTTTACGTCTGCCACGTGCTGCGCAGCGTGCGGCACGGCTTGAGTTTTTCTGCGGGATTGGCAGCGTTATATGGACTGCTTTATGGCTTGTTGAGTGCCGAGGATTACGCGCTGTTGATGGGGTCGTTGTTGCTGTTCGGTTTGCTCGGCGTGTTCATGGTGCTGACGCGCAAGCTGGACTGGTATGGGGTTGGGCAAAAAGCGGGGAAACCGTTGGACTTCGATATTGGTGCGGTGAAATGAGCCGGTCGCTGGGATTGCGCGAAGACCAGCGGGAGGGAAGGGTGTTGGCGACGCTGATTGCCGGGTTGTTTCCGTCAGATCCGTTGTGGTGCCATCGCGAGCAAGCTCGCTCCCATATGAGCTCGCGGTCAAAAGTGGGAGCGAGCCTGCTCGCGATCAGGCCGGAACAATCAGCGAAAATTTAAACCTTAGGCATCGTCGCAATCATCGAAGGCCGCTGACTCACCTCGAAATACCACGGGGCCAATTGCGGATTCGCCGTGCGCCAGTCCAGATCAGGATGGCGCAAGTCCACGTAACCCAAGGCACACGCCACGCTGATCGCCGCCACGTCGAAGTGGCTGGTCAGCTCGGCGATGGCGTCTTTTTCCAGGAGTGCCAGGGCGCGGCGGATCTTGTCGCGTTGGCCGTCGAGGTACGCGTCCCAGTGTTTTTCCGGGGCGCGCAGGGCGACTTCGTAGCGCACCAGCACGGCTGCATCCATGATCCCGTCGGCCAGCGAGGCCAGGGTCAGGCGGCGCCAGCGGGCGGAGCCTTCGCGGGGGATCAGCGGGTTGCCGACGTGCTGGTGGTCGAGGTAGTCGAGGATCACCCGGCTGTCGTGGATGACGTTGCCGTCGGCCAGGCGCAGGGCGGGGATTTTGCTCAGGGGGTTGTCATCGATCAGCGCCAGGTCCGGATCGACCGGGGTGAGCACGCAGTTCTGCAGGGCAACACGGTTCTGCTGACCGGTTTCGTGCAGCAGCACCATGACTTTACGGACGAAGGGGGAAAGGGGGTTGTGGTACAGGGTCATGCTCGGGGCGGACATGGCAACGACTCGGTCGGTGGTGGTGTCGGGCAGCATAGCGCGTTGATGCGTGAGCTTAAACCGAACCCTGTGGGAGCGAGCTTGCTCGCGATGACGGTATGACAGTCACTATTAATGCTGACTGATCTGACGCCATCGCGAGCAAGCTCGCTCCCACAGGTTCTGCGTTTTAGCTGGCAGGTTGCAGTGTCTGTGCGTCTTCCGGAGCGCAAGCAGCCTGAGGCTTCAGCTCACGGGCAACCGTCCAGACGATGAACGCGGCGATGATGTCGAAAATCGCCAGCACCACAAACAGTGGGCTATAGCCGATCTTGGTCACCATCACGCCAAACACCAAGGTAAACGCAGCCGCGCCGAGGTAGCCGAACATGCCACCCATGCCGGTGGCGGTGGCCACTTCGTTTTTACCGAACGAGTCCGAGGTGATCGCATACAGCGCGCCGGACAACGTCTGGTGAGCGAAACCGCCGATGCACAGCAGCGCAATCGCGGTGTACGGGCTGGCGACCAGGCCGATGCACGCCGGGCCGATCATGCATGAGGCACCGAACAGCAAGACCATTTTGCGCGAGGTGAACAACGACACTTTGCAGTACTTGTGGAAGAACGGGCTGAGGTAACCGCCAAGCACGCAACCAAGGTCGGCGGCGAGGAACGGCAGCCAGGCGAACATCGCGATCTCTTTGATGTTCATGTGCCGTTCGGTCATCAGGTACAGCGGAATCCACGCGTTGAAGGTCTGCCAGGCCGGTTCGGAGAGAATCCGGGCGCTGGCGATGGCGTAGAAGTTGCGGCTGCCGATGATTTTCTTCCAGCTGCCTTTCTTGGTGCCCGGGTCTTTGAAGTGATCTTCCTGACCGCTGAGGATGTAGTCGCGCTCTTCGTCCCCCAGCAGTTTCTGATTGCGCGGGTGTTTGTAGAGCACCATCCACAAGAACGTCCAGGCCACACCGAGGCCGCCGACGATCAGGAAGGCCAGTTCCCAGCCGCTGTGCAAAATCGCCCAGACCACCAGCGGCGGTGCGAGCACGGCACCAATCGACGAACCGATGTTGAACCAGCCGATCGCCACCGAGCGCTCTTTGGCCGGGAACCATTCAGTGGAAGTCTTGACCGCCGCCGGCAAGCCCGCCGCTTCGGTCAAGCCGAGCAGGCCACGGAAAAACGCCAGTCCTTGCCAGCCGCTCGCAAATGCAGCGAGTGCGCAGGCAATCGACCAGGCGAAGGCGAAAATGGCGAAGCCCATTTTGGTGCCGATGGCATCGATGATGTAGCCCGCCACCGGTTGCATCAGCGCATAGCACACCTGCCAGGCGACGACGATGTGCGAGTACTGCTCGGTGGTGATGTTCATTTCGCTCATCAGGGTCGGAGCGGCCACTGAGAGGGTATTGCGTGCCAGGTAGTTGACCATCAGGCCGGCCGTCACCAGACCGACCATCCACCAGCGGATGCCTTTGACTTTCATCACTTCACCGTCTTTTTTTTTGGATTTATTTTTGGCGCTGCAGTTGTTGTAGGTTGTCGTACAACGTGCGCCTTTATAGAAGTGCAAGGGGGAAAGTGTCAACAGATATGTCAGAGATTTTGCGAGGTGGGGCGACGGACGGGGAGGATCAGTCGTCGTATGACGTCGAGTTTTGATAATCCATGTAGGAGCTGCCGCAGGCTGCGATCTTTTGATCTTGAAAACCCAAAGTCAAAAGATCGCAGCCTTCGGCAGCTCCTACAGGGGTCAGCGGCGTTGCAGGAGGCCGCGTAGCCCGAGGATGGCCGGGATGCCCAAGCCCAGCCAGCTCAGCGTATCCCACACGCCATCGCCGAGCAGCGCGGCAAACAGCCCCGCCGCGCTGAGCAAAGCAATCACAGAGGGTGCGGCAAACACCTTCCAGAAATTCGACTGGCGAGGCTTCATGCCACGCTCTCCGCTTTTTCCAGCACGGGTTTGGCGGCCTTGCGCCGCACCACCCACAAGTAGACGCCGCTGGCGAGGACGATGATGGTCAGCACATCCAGCGTCGCCCAGAGAATTTGCATCGGCATGCCGCCGTAGTCACCGAAGTGCAGCGGCTGCGACATGCCCATGGCATCCATGTACCAAGGGCGCTCCGCCACGGCGGTGACTTGCAGTGTGCTGGCGTCGATCAATACCGGCGTCAGCAGGTGCGAGGTCAGGTGCGTACTGCCTTTCATGAACACCGCGTAATGGTGCTCGCTGGAAAACCGCGTACCGGGGAAGGCGATGAAGTCGGGCTGCATGCCCGGCGCGACTTCCTTGGCAATGTCGAGCAGGCGCGTGGCCGGCGCCAGTTGCGTCAGCGGCGGTGCATCGCGGTACGGCGCGACCATCGCGCTCAGGCTGTCGTTGCGCCACGCGGCGATCAGCAGGTCGGCACAGGCGCTGATCACGCCAGTCACGCCGACTACCAAGGCCCAGGTCAACGTCACCACGCCGATCAGGTTATGCAGGTCGAGCCAGCGCAGGCGGGTGGACTTGTCCTGGCGCACGGTGGCGAACTTCAAGCGCCGCATGAACGGCAGGTACAACACCGTGCCGGAGACGATTGCGACAACGAACAACAAGCCCATGAACGCCAGCAACAACTTGCCCGGCAGGCCGGCAAACATGTCCACGTGCAGGCGCAACATGACCATCATGAAGCCGCCGTTGGCCGACGGCATTTCCAGCGCTTCGCCGGTGCGGGCGTCGAGCATGAAGGTGTGCGACGAATTGGGCTCGGTGCCCGCCGTGGCCGCCATGATTGCAATGGCGGCATTCGGCTCGTCTTCGTCGAAACCGAAGTACTGCATGACCTCGCCGGGACGATGCTTTTCAGCGGCCTGCACCAGTTGCTGCAAATTCAGCTGTGGGGTGTCCGCCGGCATCACCTTCAACTCGGCGGCATCGCCCAGCAGATGGTCGATCTCGTGGTGAAAGATCAACGGCAGGCCGGTCAGCGCCAGCATCAGCAGAAAGACTGTGCAAATCAGGCTGGTCCAGGTATGGACGAAGGACCAGCGGCGAATTGTTTTACTTTTCATTTCATGACCCTCAGAAATACCAAAGCCGTCCTTGATGGACGGCCTGGGTACTGGGCGTGTCAGATCAAGCCATTACCACTTGTAGTTCACGCCGGCAATGACGCTGCGCTCGTCACCGTAGTAACACCAGAAACCGTCGCAAGTGGAGATGTAGTCCTTGTCGAGCAGGTTCTTCGCCGTGACATCGACCGAAACTCCTGCCAGTGCCGAATTGAGACGGCTCAAGTCGTAGTGCACGGCGGCGTCGTACACGGTGTATGACCCTACGTGCGAGTTGTCGGTGTTGCTGGTGCTGCCATAGGTGTCACCGACGTAACGTACGCCTGCACCTACGCCGAAGCCGTCAAGGAAACCGGCATGCCAGGTGTAGTCAGACCACAACGACGCCTGGTTGCGTGGCACCAGTTTCATCCGGTTCCCCTTGTCGGCGCCCTTGAGGATTTCGGTGTCGGTGTAGGTGTAGGAACCCACCAGTTTCAGGTTGTCGGTGACGTCCGATGTGGCTTCGAGTTCGATGCCGCGTACTTTCAGTTCACCAATCTGGCTGGTGACGTTGTTTTGCGTAACCGAAACGTTTTGCTGGCGCAGATCAAATGCCGCAGCGGTCAACAAAGTACGGCTGCCCGGTGGCATGTACTTCACGCCCACTTCGGTCTGCTTGCCTTCAGTCGGTTTGAACGAGCTGGTAGCGTTGACATCAGCACCCATCGATGGCTGGAACGATTCGGTGTAGGAGATGTATGGAGTGATCCCCGAATCGAACACGTAGCTCAGGCCGGCGTTGCCGCTGAAAGCCTTGTCGCGTTGGGTGTTGGTGGCATCGTTCTGATTATTGAACTGCGTTGCGGTGTGGATCCAGTCTTCACGACCACCCAGGGTCAGGCGCCATTTATCCAGAGAGATTTGATCCTGAGCGTAAAGGCCGGTCTGGTTAGTCTTCTGGTTGTAGTCATAGAAGGTGGCGTAGGCAACGTTGGAGAAATCCACGCCGCGAATCGGGTTGATCACGTTGCTCGGAGGCGCACTGCCTTCCAGCCATTTGTAGTTGGTGTTGGTGCGCTGGTGATCCAGGCCCAATAACAGGACATGGCTCAGTGGACCGGTCTGGAAGTCGGCCTGGAAATTGTTGTCCACGGCGAACTGGCTGATGTCTTCGTCAACCTTGTCGACCAGGCGGGCCAGGGTGCCATCTGGCGAGACTGAGTTACCGAACGACGCATAGGCTTGCTGGAATTCCAGATCGCTCTTGGTGTAGCGCAGATTTTGCTTGAACTGCCAAACATCGTTCAGGCGATGGTCGAAGGCGTAACCCAACGCATAGTAAGTACGGTCGTAATGATCGGAGTCCGGATCGCCGAGATTCTTATGGTGCGAAATCCCTCCGGCATCCGAATACAGCTTGGTGCCTTGCAGCGGCAGGAACTGACCGGAGACCCCGGTATCGTCGCGGGTGTACTGCGAGAGAAAGGTCAGGTGCGTATCGTCGTCGATGTTCCAGGTCAGGCTCGGCGCGATGTTGTAGCGTTTGTCGTCGGTATGGTCGACCGGCATGCCGCTGTCGCGAACCACGCCGTCGACGCGGTACAGGAACTGACCTTCGTCATCGAGTTTGCCGGTGCTGTCGAAGTTGATCTGCTTGCGGTTGTTGCTGCCGACTTCGGCACGCACTTCGTTGCTGGCAATGGCATCGGGGCGACGGCTGACCATGTCGAGCATGCCACCCGGAGGGGTCTGGCCATATACCGAAGAGGCTGGACCGCGCAGCAGGGTGATGCGCTCCAGATCCCAGGTTTCAACTTTCGGGTTGGCGTAGGATCCCTTTGGCAGCGGCAGGCCATCGAGAAACTGAGTCGGTTCAAAGCCACGTACGCGCAGCCAGTCGGCGCGAGAATCGCTGCCGTAGCTGCTCGCGATCACGCCCGGCATGTAACGTACGGCGTCATCGAGGTTTTGAACGCCGCGATCTTCCATTTGCGCTCGGGTGATTACCGACATCGAACGAGGTGCTTCGACGATCGGTGTGTCGGTCTTGGTGCCAGCAGCGGTGCGAGTGGCAACATAGCCTTCCACCGGGCCCCAGGCATTTTCGACGTTTTCAGTGCCAATCACGCTAGTGGCCGGCAGGGCCATCGCGCCTTCAGGCACTGGGGCAAGGCTGAACGTGCCTGTGCCGCTTTGTTCCAGTTGCAGACCGGTGCCGCGCAGGGCTTCACGCAGGGCGCCAGCGCCGTCGAACTGGCCGTTGACCGGTGCCGAAGTCTTGCCCGCAGCCAATGTTGGATTCAACGACAGCGCCAGACCGGCCTGGCTGGCGATCTGGTTCAGGGTGCTGGCCAATGGCGCGGCCGGCAGGTTGTAGGCACGAACGCTGGACGCCTGTTCAGCGGCGATCAGTTGGCTGCTCACCAAAGGGGTGCAAAAGGCAATGGCAACCGCCAGCAAACTGGGGCGCAACAAGGTGTCTAGCGAACGGGACATACAGCGGCTCCTGAAAGGGAATACTTCTCAATTGCCTAGGTGCCGAACGAAAACCAAAAAGTGATAGGGCTGGATGAAAATAATTTCGATTCAGTAAATGCGTTGAAGCTAAAGGCCCCATCGCGGGCAAGCCTTGCTCCTACGGGTTTTGTGTCGTTCCCATTATTAACGAACAACACAAACCCTGTAGGAGCAAGGCTTGCCCGCGATGGCGGGTTGATTGACCCCACACCTCTCAGGGCTTGGCGTCTGTCTTGGCCGCCACCGTCACCCACCACTGCGTATGCTGTTCAATCTGCACCGGCAACGTCGGCAGCAGGGCGCTTAGGGCCAGGTCGGTGTTTTGCAGCGGGAAGCTGCCGGTGATCCGCAGGTCAGCCACTTCCGGCGCCACACCCAGATGCCCACGGCGATAACGGCCGAGTTCGTGCACCAGATCTTCCAGTCGCGCGTTGTCCACCACCAGCATGCCGCGCGTCCAGGCGTCGGCGCCGAGGTTGAGCGCCATGATCTGGCCCAGGCCGTCATTGCGGATCAGCACTTGCTGGCCTTCGCGCAGAATCTGTTCGTCAGCGCTCGATTGCGGATGGGCGGCCACCGCCGACTGCAACACGCTCAGGCGCGTGCCTTCTTCCTCGCGCTTGACCAAGAATCGCGTACCCAGTGCGCGCATGCTGCCTTCGCGGGTCTCGACAATAAACGGCCGGGCGTCGCCATGGCCGGTTTCGACGAGGATTTCCCCTTCCTGAAGGACCACCAACCGCTGCTTTTCGTCGAAGCGCACGTCCACGGCACTGTGGGTATTGAGGTTGATCAGCGTGCCGTCGGACAGGCGAATGGTGCGTTGTTCGCCGGTAGCGGTGCGCTGGTCGGCAAGCCAGTAGTCGACTGGCAAATAGCGCTCACCGGCAAACAACGCCAGGCCAATCACGGCGACCACGCTGGCCAGACCGCTGCCGAGCTTGCGCACCCGGCGGCGAATGCCTTCGCGCGATTGCAGCAGGGCCGTGCGGGCCGGGCCGCTGGCGACGCTGAAACGCTGGTCGAGCATGCCCAGTTGGCGCCACGCCCGTGCATGTTCTTCGTGGGCGGCGTGCCATTTGGTGAACTCTTCGCGCTCCACCGGGTTGCCGGCGTCCAGGGACAATTGCCAGGCGATCGCCGCATCCAGCACTTGCGCCGACACCGGTTTGGAACTGACCGGGCTCATGTCGGCTCACCGTACAACGCGATGTAGCATTGGCGGACGCCCTGGGCCAGGTACTGGCGCACGCGAGGTACGGACACACCAAGGCGTTCGGCGATTTCCGCGTGCCCCAGGCCATCGAGACGGTTGTAGAGAAACGCCGCTCGCGCCTTGCTCGACAGTTTGCCGAGCAGGCGATCGATGTTTTTCAGGTCTTCGAGGATCATTTGCTGTTCTTCCACCGACGGTTGCTCGGCTTCGGGAATCAGCATCAGTTCGGTGAGATAGGCCTGTTCCAGCGCGGCGCGGCGGAAATAATCAAACAGCAGGCCCTTGGCGATTGCCACCAGGAATGCCCGTGGCTCGCGCGGTTCTTTCAGTTCTTCGCGGCCCAGCAAGCGCACGAAGGTGTCCTGGCTCAGGTCCTCGGCCCGTTGCGGGCAGGCGACGTTGCGCCGAAGCCAGGCCAATAGCCAACCGCGATGGTCGCGATATAACGCACCGACGAGCTCACTTTGAGGGCTTGGGACTGACGACACGCAGCATCACCGATTGGGAAGTGTTAACTAACGAGAATTGTTCGCGATTGTGGCAGAGGCGAGGAAGGGAAAGCAATTGGCATTGGTCGGGTGATTTGGATTGGCGCAGAACCCTGAGCTGCCGAAGGCTGCGATTTTTTGACTTTGACTTTTAAGATCAAAAGATCGCAGCCTTCGGCAGCTCCTACGCAGGCATCATCGCTATTAGAAGGAGGGTGATTGTTGCCGCCGCTTCCACTGATTCAACCGCTGCTGCAGATTCAACGGGCTATGAATCTGCTGCTGCCGTGCACGGCTGAACAGGATCAACGCCAGTTCGGCGGTGGCCAAGGCATCGGCGCTGGCGTTGTGGCGCTCGAACACTTCCAGCTTGAACCAGTCGATCCATTCGTCCAGTCCGGCCTCGCGGATGTTCGCCTGCGGGCAGAGCAGCGGGGCGATGTCCGCTACGTCGAGAAAGGTGTGCTGCAATTTGTAGCCCAGATGATCTTTCAGCGCCCGGCCAAGCATGTGCTGGTCGAATGGCGCATGAAACGCCAGCAACGGACTGTCGCCGACGAACTCCATGAAATCGAGCAACGCCTCGGCAGGATCGCTGCCGGCGGCGATCGCACTGGGGCCGATGCCGTGAATCAACACGCTGGGACCTAGTTTGACTTCGGTGCATTGCAGGGTGCGTTCGAACTGCTGGCTGAAATCGATGGCGCCATCCTCGATCACCACCGCGCCGATCGACAGCACCCGGTCCTTGTTCAAGTTCAGCCCGGTGGTTTCCAGGTCAAGCACGATCCAGCGCTGCTCACGCAGGCTGCATTCACTCATCCCGCTCGCGGGTAGCAAGCGTTGCAGACGTTGTTGCAATTCACCGGACAGGCTCGGGGCGGCGGGACGCAGCCAAGAGAACAGACTCATAATTGATACCGCAGCGCCAGACTGCTTTGCAGGCGTTGCGCCTGACGCAGGGATTCACGCAGGATCCGCCGGTCCAGATGATTGAGGCTGTCGGGATCGACGCGGTTGGAGTAAGGCAAATTCTCCCGCGTCTGTAGCTGATGTTGCTGCATGCGGGTTTGCTGAATGAAGTGATACGCCTCTTCGTACGCCGCGCCGTCCAGCGGCTCGATGATCTCTTTGTCCACCAGTTGGCGAAAGCGCTCCAGAGTGTTGTTCGTTTCGATGCCATGGGCGAGGGTGAGCAATCGGGCGCCGTCGACGAAAGGGGTCAGGCCCTGAATCTTCAGATCCAGCGTGGCTTTCTCGCCATTTTTCTTCGCCAGTACGAACTCGCGGAAACGTCCTACGGGTGGGCGATTGCGCAATGCGTTTTCGGCCAGCATGCGCTGGAACAAACGGTTGTCGCTGACCTGGTCGAGAATCCCGCGACGCAATTGTTCGCAGCCTTGCTCGCTGCCCCAGACCACGCGCAAATCGAAATAGATGCTCGAGCCCAGCAGATTTTCCGGCGTGGCCTCGCGGATGAACGCGGCAAAACGACGGGCCCATTCGACGCGGGACAAACACAGTTCGGGGTTGCCGGCCATGATGTTGCCCTTGCACAGGGTGAAGCCGCACAGCGCCAGGCTGTGGTTGATCTGGTGGGCGATGGGCAGCAATTTTCCGCGAATCTCCGCAGCATGCGCCGCGTCGCGGGCTTCGAACAGAATGCCGTTGTCCTGATCGGTGTGCAGCGTCTGTTCGCGTCGACCTTCGCTGCCGAAACACAGCCAACTGAACGGCACGCCAGGGTCGCCTTTTTCCGCCAGGGTCAGCTCGATCACACGGCACACGGTGTGGTCGTTGAGCAGGGTGATGATGTGAGTGATCTGGGTCGAGGACGCACCGTGAGCCAGCATGCGTTCGACCAATTGGCCGATCTCGCCACGGATCGCCACCAGGTTTTCCACCCGAGGCGCATTGCGGATGGTTCGCGCCAGATGCACCAGATCCACCCGTTGCAGGGAAAACAGATCGCGCTCGGAGACTACGCCGCACAAGCGCTGATCCTTGACCAGGCAAACGTGGGCGATGTGTCGCTCGGTCATGGCGATCGCTGCATCGAACGCACTGTGATCGGGCGTCAGGTAAAACGGCGCCCGGGTCATGTGCCGCTCGATGGCTTCCTTGAAATCACCGACTCCGCTGGCCACCACATGACGTAAATCGCGCAGGGTGAAAATGCCCAGCGGCGCCTGGTGCTCGTCGACCACCACAATGCTGCCGACCTGCTGCTCATGCATCAGGGTCACGGCTTCACGCAGGGGCGTGGCCGGGCTGCACATCACCGGATGACGCATGGCCAATTCGCCCAAGCGGGTGTTGAGCGAATACTGGGTGCCGAGGGTTTCCACGGCTTTTTGCTGGACTTGCTGGTTGACCTGATCCAGCAGGCTGCTCACGCCACGTAGGGCGAAGTCGCGAAAGGTGTTGGAAATGGCGAATAGCTTGATGAACGCCAGCTTGTTGAGCTGTAGGCAAAAGGTGTCTTCGGCGGCCAGATGTTCGGTGCGGGTCGCCCGTTCCCCCAGCAGTGCGGCAAGAGGAAAGCATTCGCCAGTGGTGATTTCGAAAGTGGTTTCGTTGCCGCCCTTGGCTGAATGCGGACGCTCGCCCACCACCCGACCTTGTTTGACGATGTAAAAGTGCTCAATCGGGCCATCGGCAGGTTTGATGATGCTCTCGCCCGGCGCATAAAAACGCAGCTGACATTGCTCAACCAGGTACGCCAGGTGTGCGTGTTCCATCTGATTGAAGGGCGGGAAACGCTGAAGGAATTGCAAAGTGCCCTGGATGTTCTGCAACACCGCGGTTTTCCCTGCCTGTGTGAAGGCGTCCGCTTTACTCATAACCATTACCGCAGTCTTTTTTGGATTTGTTGTTGTCGGATGACTCACCCATGGTCGACCCCTGCGGTCAGGGTGCCCATTGGACGTAAGTCTAGGTAGGCAATCAGTGTGATGGAATGTCGGAAAAACCTTACGCAATTGAGAGAAAAAGCTCTCTATTCTGCTATTGGAAAAATATCCGACGAAGTGCACATTGAAGCTCTGTCCAGCGATGTCTCACCACTGTGCCAGGGAACTGAATTGAACATGTAGAGAACGCCATGTCCGACCACGATATTTTGAGTGACGCCGAGCGCGAAGCGCTGAGTGCCGTCATGCAGGAACCCGACCTGCCGCCGCAGCGGGTGCTGATCGTCGACGACGATAAGGACGCGCGAGAGTTGCTGTCGGAAATTCTGGCGTTGGACGGCATTCGTTGCATGACAGCGGCCAGCGGCGAAACTGCACTCAAGATGCTTGAAGAGAAACCTTCGATTGGCCTGGTGATTACCGATCTGCGGATGCGAAACGTGGATGGCCTGGATCTGATCCGCCAAGTGCGCGAGTCAGTGCGGGCGGCAATGCCGTTCATCATCGTTTCCGGCGATGCCGAACTGGAGGACGCGATTGCCGCGATGCATTTGAGCGTGGTGGATTTCCTGCTCAAGCCAATCGATACCGAAAAGTTGCTGGGGTTGGTCAAGCATGAGTTGGGGATGGATCTGTAAACGCTAAAAAATCAGCTCCACAAAAAAAGCCCTGATCTTTCGATCAGGGCTTTTTCATGTCCGGCGCAAATGCTCAGTTACAGGCCATTGGCAGCCTTGAACTCGCGACGACGACGGTGCAGAACCGGCTCGGTGTAACCGTTCGGTTGCTTGGTGCCTTCGACCACCAGTTCGACGGCTGCCTGGAAGGCGATGTTGCTGTCGAAGTTCGGTGCCAGCGGGCGGTACAGAGGGTCGTTGGCATTCTGACGGTCAACCACCGGCGCCATGCGCTTGAGGCTTTCCATCACTTGTTCTTCAGTGACGATGCCGTGACGCAGCCAGTTGGCGATGTGCTGGCTGGAAATACGCAGCGTTGCACGGTCTTCCATCAGGCCGACATCGTTGATGTCCGGCACTTTCGAACAGCCAACGCCCTGGTCGATCCAGCGCACTACATAACCAAGGATGCCCTGGGAGTTGTTGTCCAGTTCGTTCTTGATCTGTTCGGCGGTCCACTGCGGGTTCACCGCCAGCGGGATGGTCAGGATGTCGTCCACCGATGCGTGAGCACGTTTGGCCAGTTCGGCCTGACGGGCGAACACGTCAACCTTGTGGTAGTGCAGCGCGTGCAGGGCTGCGGCGGTTGGCGAAGGTACCCACGCGGTGTTGGCACCAGCCAGTGGGTGAGCGATTTTCTGTTCCAGCATCGCCGCCATCAGGTCGGGCATGGCCCACATGCCTTTACCGATCTGCGCACGACCTTGCAGGCCGGTGCTCAAGCCGATATCGACGTTGGAGTTCTCGTACGCGCCGATCCACTTTTCCGCCTTCATGTCGGCCTTGCGCACCATCGGGCCGGCTTCCATGGAGGTATGGATTTCGTCGCCCGTGCGGTCGAGGAAACCGGTGTTGATGAACACAACGCGCTCGCTGGCAGCCTTGATGCAGGCCTTGAGGTTGACCGTGGTGCGGCGCTCCTCGTCCATGATCCCGACTTTCAGGGTGTTGCGCGGCAGGCCCAGCAAGTCTTCGATGCGGCCGAACAGCTCGTTGGTGAACGCCGCTTCTTCGGGGCCGTGCATCTTCGGCTTCACGATATAGACGGAACCGGTGCGGGTGTTTTTGCGCGAGGTGTTGCCATTGAGGTTGTGCAGCGCCGCCAGGCAAGTCACCAGGCCGTCGAGGATGCCTTCCGGCACTTCGTTGCCGTCTTTATCGAGGATCGCGTCGATGGTCATCAGGTGGCCGACGTTGCGCACGAACAACAGCGAACGACCGTGCAGGTTCACCGCGTTACCGTCGACACCGGTGTAGGTGCGGTCGGCGTTCATGGTGCGGGTAAACGTCTTGCCGCCCTTGGCGACTTCTTCCGACAGGTCGCCCTTCATCAGGCCGAGCCAGTTGCGGTAGATCACCACTTTGTCATCGGCATCGACGGCGGCAACGGAGTCTTCGCAGTCCATGATGGTGGTCAGCGCAGCTTCCATCAGAATGTCTTTGACACCGGCTGCGTCGGTCTGGCCGACCGGGGTGCTGGCATCGACCTGGATTTCGAAATGCAGGCCGTTGTTTTTCAGCAGGATCGCGGTCGGTGCCGAAGCATCGCCCTGGAAGCCGATCAGTTGCGCGTCGTTACGCAGACCAGTGTTGCTGCCGCCTTTCAGGGCGACCACCAGTTTGCCGTCGACGATCTTGTAGCTGGTGGAATCGACGTGGGAGCCGCCCGCCAATGGCGCCGCTTCGTCGAGGAAGGCGCGGGCGAAGGCGATGACCTTGTCGCCACGAACCTTGTTGTAGCCTTTGCCTTTTTCCGCGCCGTCAGCTTCGCTGATGGCGTCGGTGCCGTAGAGCGCGTCGTACAGCGAACCCCAGCGGGCGTTCGAAGCATTGAGAGCGAAGCGGGCGTTCATCACCGGCACCACGAGCTGTGGACCGGCCATGCGGGCGATTTCTTCGTCGACGTTTTGCGTCGTTGCCTGGAAATCGGCCGCTTCTGGCAGCAGATAACCGATGTCTTGCAGGAAAGCTTTATAGGCCACGGCGTCGTGCGCCTGGCCAGCGCGTTCCTGGTGCCAGGCATCAATACGAGCCTGGAAATCATCGCGTTTGGCGAGTAGGGCTTTGTTCTTCGGCGCCAGGTCATGAATGACCTTGTCGGCACCGGCCCAGAACTTGTCGGCGGTGAGGCCGGAACCGGGAATGGCTTCGTTGTTCACGAAGTCGAACAGGACTTTGGCGACCTGCAGGCCACCGACTTGAACGTGTTCAGTCATTGCTTGCCTCACTCTGCTCAGCTATTTCGCTTTTCAGCTCTTCAATTTAACAATGAAGCCTCTGGCCATTTAAACCACAAACCCTGCGACCAGTACATGCCATTTCTGACGGCTGGGTGGGGACCAATCAACGGCTTGAGGGCCTTGCTGACGGGGCTTTCAGGGATGCGACTGCGCCTGTGGCAGACATCGATCCAACGTTATGTAGTGCGCGCTGCGGCATACTACATGATGAATTGCGCTTGTGAAAATCAGACTAATAACGTCGTTCTGCGACCCCATGACGCATTGCAGTCACGGTGGGGTGCGTGATGTTCTCAAAAAACTACCGGATTGTTCCAGTTAAATATAAGAAGTTGTACACATAAAATCCGCGGCGCTGCTATGGGCACCGAATCCGGCCCCTTGCCTATACTTGGTTTTCTATAACAAAAGTCATGACCAGAGGGCTGCGCCATGGACCACCTCGTACTCACCGTATTCGCACCGGACAAGCCAGGGCAGGTCGAGCGCATTGCCCAATGCATTGCCGAGCAGGGCGGCAACTGGCTGGAGAGCCGCATGTCGCGCATGGCCGGGCAATTTGCCGGGATTCTTCGGGTGGGGGTGCCGGCCGAGGCCTACGACGCATTGGTCGATGCCCTACAGGCGTTGTCCGCCCACGGCATTCGCGTGTTGATCGCCGAAAGCGGCATCGAACAATCCTGCACCTGGAAACCGATCGCCATGGAGTTGGTGGGCAATGATCGTCCTGGCATCGTGCGCGATATCACCCGCCTGCTGAGTGAGCAGGGCGTCAACCTGGAGCGGCTGGTGACGGAAGTGCGCCCGGCGCCGATGAGCAGCGAACCGCTGTTTCACGCCGAAGCGATTCTCGCGGTGCCGCTGACACTGTCGTTGGACGTTTTGCAATCGCGCCTGGAAACCCTGGCGGACGATCTGATGGTGGAATTGGTGCTGCGCAGTGAACCCTGATCGGGTTATCCAAGTTAAACGTGCACCTGCCTGTGGATAACCTGTAGAGACAGCCCGCCAGGCCACGTCGGCCGGGGCCTTTCAGGATTTGATCAAAAAACCAGCAGTTTCAGTAACTTGCGCACAAACGCCGGGGATCATGCTGTGGATAACCTTTGGAAGGAACTCTACAGGCCACGGGAATCGTGGCTTGTAGAGGTTTGTACGTTTTTTGATCAGCTACGACGGCGCAGACTTATCCACGCATCGACGCTGTAAACCGCTAGGCCGGCCCAGATAAACATGAACGCCACCAGCGTGCTGGACGATAAGTGTTCGTTAAACAGCAGCACGGCTTGCAGCAGCACCAACGTTGGCGCCAGGTACTGGAGAAATCCGAGCGTGGTGTAGGGCAAATGCCGGGCAGCGGCGTTGAAACAAACCAGCGGCACCAGCGTGACCGGCCCGGCCGCCACCAGCCACCAGGCTTCGGACGTGGTCCAGAACTCGGCTTGGGCACTGTGGGCAGTCGGATTGAACAGCAACCAGGCAATGGCGATCGGCACCAGCATCCAGGTTTCCACCACCAGCCCCGGCAGCGCCTTGACCGGTGCCTGCTTGCGAATCAGCCCGTAGAAACCGAAAGTCAGCGCCAGCACCAGCGACACCCACGGCAGACTGCCAACCTGCCAAACCTGTTGCGCCACGCCGACGGCCGCCAGGCCCACCGCAATCCATTGCATGCGCCGCAACCGTTCACCGAGGATCAACATACCCAGCAGCACATTGACCAACGGGTTGATGTAGTAGCCGAGACTGGCTTCAAGCATCCGCCCGTTGTTCACCGACCAGACATAGGTCAGCCAGTTGGCCGCGATCAACGTGCCGCTCAAGGCCAGGATCGCCAGACGTTTCGGGTTATCCCGCAACTCGCGCCACCAACCCGGGTGCTTCCAGACCATCAGCAGCAAGGCGCCAAACAGCGCCGACCACAGCACGCGGTGGATGATGATTTCCACGGCGGGTACGTTGGCGATGGCTTTGAAGTAGAGCGGGAAAAGTCCCCAGATGATGTAGGCACTCAGGCCCAATATGTACCCGCGGCGCGGGTTGGCGGCTTGCATGCAGAATCCTTGCTTAGGCAGCTAACAAAGAAGGGATTGTAGGGCGGTTGTATAGATGTGTCGCTTCTGAAAGTTAAAAGATCGCAGCCTTCGGCAGCTCCTACAGGGGAATGG
>NZ_JBSVXD010000040.1:0-37169 GCF_054070755.1 Pseudomonas sp. SDO5591_S426
CGGCGCTCTTTGTAGGAGCTGCCGCAGGCTGCGATCTTTTTGCGGTTAATGCTTGAACATCACATGCCGCACAACGGTGTAATCCTCCAGCCCATACATGGACATGTCCTTGCCATACCCGGACAGTTTCTGACCACCGTGCGGCATTTCGCTGACGAGCATGAAGTGCGTGTTCACCCAAGTGCAGCCGTATTGCAACCGCGCCGACAGGCGATGGGCGCGGCCGACGTCGGCGGTCCACACGGAAGAGGCGAGGCCGTAATCCGAATCGTTGGCCCAACCCAACACCTGCGCTTCGTCGCTGAACTTGGTTACCGACACTACCGGCCCGAACACCTCACGACGGACGATTTCGTCGTCCTGCTGCGCGTCGGCCAGCACGGTCGGTTCGAAGAAGAAACCATTGCCCTCAACCGCTTTGCCGCCCGTGATCAAACGGATGTGCGGCTGCGCCACGGCGCGCTCGACGAAACCGGCCACGCGGTCACGGTGCTGCGCAGTGATCAGCGGGCCGAGTTCGGTGGCCGGATCATCCTGCAAACCGTACTTAATGCTGCTGACCGCTGCGCCGAGCTTGTCGACGAACTTGTCGTAGATGCCTTCCTGCGCGTAGATACGGCAGGCGGCGGTGCAGTCCTGGCCGGCGTTGTAGAAACCGAAGGTGCGAATGCCTTCGACAGCGGCGTCGATGTCGGCGTCGTCGAAGATGATCACCGGGGCCTTGCCGCCGAGTTCCATGTGCATGCGTTTGACGGTGTCGGCGGTGCTGGAAATGATGTTCGAACCGGTGGCAATCGAACCGGTCAACGACACCATGCGCACTTTCGGGTGAGTGACCAGCGGACTACCCACGGATGGACCACGACCAAACACCAGATTGAGTACGCCGGCCGGGAAAATCTCCGACGCCAGTTGTGCTAGGCGCAAGGCGGTCAGCGGGGTCTGTTCCGACGGCTTGAGCACCACGGTATTACCGGCGGCGAGGGCCGGGGCGATTTTCCAGGCGACCATCATCAGCGGGTAGTTCCACGGCGCGATGGAAGCGATCACGCCCACGGGGTCGCGGCGGATCATCGAGGTGTGGCCCGGCAGGTATTCGCCACCGGCCGACCCGCTCATGCAACGGCTGGCGCCCGCGAAGAAGCGGAACACGTCGGCAATCGCCGGGATCTCGTCGTTCAGCGCGGCGCTGTAGGGTTTGCCGCAGTTGTCCGATTCCAGTTTGGCCAGCTCTTCGCCGTGGGCTTCAATGGCATCGGCGAGTTTGAGCAGCAGCAGCGAACGTTCTTTCGGCGGGGTTTGCGACCAGCTGTCGAACGCGGCATCGGCGGCACGCACGGCGGCATCGACCTGGGCTTCGCTGGCTTCGTTGATTTCCACCAGCACACGGCCCAGCGCCGGGTTGAATACCGGTTGGGCGGGGCCTTCGCCGTCGAGCAGTTGGCCGTTGATCAGGAGCTTGGTTTGCATGGCATGTGTCCTCTTCGAAGCAATTATTTTTCTCTGTGGAAACCGGTCCCTGTAGGAGCTGCCGCAGGCTGCGATCTTTTGATCTTTATCTTCAAAAAAACAAAATCAAAAGATCGCAGTCTGCGGCAGCTCCTACAGGGGTAATGAGGTGTCAGTTATTTCCCGCCACTACCCGCAACGCTTTCGCCGCCACGGGTCAGGTAATAAGCGCCAAGAATCGGCAGCATGGTCACCATCATCACCAGCATCGCCACGACGTTGGTCACCGGCACATCCCGTGGGCGGCTGAGCTGGTTGAGCAGCCACAGCGGCAGGGTGCGTTCATGGCCGGCGGTGAAGGTGGTGACGATGATTTCGTCGAACGACAGCGCGAACGCCAACATGCCGCCAGCCAGCAACGCCGAACCGAGATTCGGCAGGATGATGTAGCGGAACGTCTGCCAGCCGTCGGCGCCGAGGTCCATCGAGGCCTCGATCAAACTGTGCGAGGTACGGCGCAAACGGGCGATGACGTTGTTGTAGACGATCACCACGCAGAAGGTCGCGTGGCCGACGATGATGGTGAACATCCCCGGTTCAATGCCCAGTGTCTTGAAGGTCGCCAGCAACGCGATCCCGGTGATGATCCCCGGCAGCGCGATGGGCAGGATCAACATCAGCGAGATGCCTTGCTTGCCGAAGAAGTCCCGGCGGTACAACGCTGCCGACGCCAGCGTGCCAAGGACCATGGCAATCAGCGTGGCAATCGAGGCGATCTGCAACGACAACTTGATGGCTTCGAGCACGTCCGGCCGCGAGAACGCCACGCCGATCCACTTCAAGGTGAAGCCCTTGGGCGGAAAACTGAACGCCGCGTCTTCAGTGTTGAAGGCATAGAGGAAGATGATCAGGATCGGGAAGTGCAGGAAAACCAACCCGCCCCAGGCTGCGATTTTCAGGCCTATTGAGGCTTTCTCAGAGTGCATCGAAGGCCCCCAGTCGTTTGACGATGGACAGGTAGATGGCGATCAGCACGATCGGCACCAGCGTGAACGCGGCGGCCATCGGCATGTTGCCGATCGCGCCTTGCTGGGCGTAGACCATGCTGCCGACGAAGTAGCCCGGTGGGCCGACGAGTTGCGGCACGATGAAGTCGCCCAAGGTCAGCGAAAACGTGAATATGGAACCTGCGGCAATCCCCGGAATCGACAGCGGCAGAATCACTTGCATGAAGGTCTGGCGCGGCTTGGCGCCGAGGTCGGCGGAGGCATGCAGCAGCGACGGCGGCAGGCGTTCCAGCGAGGCCTGGATCGGCAGGATCATGAACGGAAGCCAGATGTAGACGAACACCATGAAACGCCCCAGGTGCGAGGTCGACAAGGTGCTACCACCGACGCCCGGAATGCCCAGCACAAACTGCAAAACCGGCTCGAGCCCCAAGTGCTGGACGAACCACTGTGCCACGCCGCCCTTGGCCAACAGCAACGTCCAGGCATAGGCCTTGACAATGTAACTGGCCCACATCGGCATCATCACCGCGATGTAGAAAAACGCCTTGGTCTTGCCGGTGGTGTAGCGCGCCATGTAGTAGGCAATCGGGAACGCGACGATGGCGCTGGCGATCGACACGACGATGGCCATGCTCAGCGTGCGCAGGATGATGTCGAAGTTCGAAGGCTGGAACAGCGCGGCGAAGTTCGCCAGGGTCAGGTCCGGCGTGACCGCCATGGTGAAGTCGTCGAAGGTGTAGAAACCTTGCCACAACAAGGTCAACAGCGAGCCCAGGTAAATCGCGCCGAACCAAAGCAGCGGCGGCACCAGCAGCATCGACAGGTACAGGTTCGGCCGGCGATACAACAGGTTGGAAAACCTGCGCAACGGCGAGCCGCCCGATGAGGTTTGAGAAATGGCCAAGGTGCTCATTTCACACCCCGCCGGCAACGGTGTCGTGCAACTGGACCATCGCTTCCCGCGCCCAGCGTGCGCTGAGGCGCTGCCCGGTCTGGTGTTGCGCGCTACTGTCGATCCACTGATTGTTGGCCTGGCTGATGTTCAGGGTCTGGCCGTTTTCCAGCTTCAGTTCGTAGCGGGTGGCGCTGCCTTGATACTGGATGTCGTGCAGCAAGCCGCTGACTTCGATCTCGTGACTGGCCAACGGACCTTCGGCGAAACGCACGTGTTCCGGGCGGATCGAAAACGGCTGCGGATTGCCGCTCAACTGCTTTGCCAAGTCACCGCGAATCACGTTGGACGTGCCGACGAATTCAGCGACGAAGGTGGTTGCCGGTTTCATGTAAAGGTTGCGCGGGGTGTCGACCTGTTCGATGCGGCCCTTGTTGAACACGGCGACGCGATCGGACATCGACAGCGCTTCGGTCTGGTCGTGGGTGACGAAAATGAAGGTGATGCCGAGCTGGCGTTGCAGCTTTTTCAGCTCGCCTTGCATTTGCTCGCGCAGTTTCAAATCCAGCGCCCCAAGCGGTTCGTCGAGCAACAGCACACGCGGACGATTGACCAAGGCGCGAGCCAGGGCCACACGCTGGCGTTGACCGCCGGAAAGCTGCACCGGTTTGCGCTCGCCGTAGCCGCCGAGGGCGACCATGTCGAGGGCTTCTGCGGCGCGCTTGAGGCGTTCGGCCTTGCCGACGCCTTTGACCTTCAAACCGTAGGCGACGTTGTCGCGAACGTTCATGTGCGGGAACAGCGCGTAATCCTGAAACACGGTGTTCACGTCACGCTGATACGGCGGAAGGCCGGCGGCCTCTTCGCCATGAATGCGGATGGAGCCTGCGCTCGGTTGTTCAAAACCGGCGATCAGGCGCAAACAGGTGGTTTTGCCCGAACCCGAAGGCCCCAGCATGGAGAAAAACTCGCCGTCCTGGATGTCGATGGAAACCCGGTCAACGGCTTTCACTTCGCCGAACTGACGGGAAACGTTGGTGAACTGGACTGCAAGCGTCATGGTGCGGTGCTCCAAAAAGGCGAAGGCCGTCGCAGCGGCCCTGCCTGGACTTCTGAAATCTTCATTGATGATCGTTCCCACGCTCCGCGTGGGAATGCAGCCCGTGACGCTCTGCGTCACCTCTGCGCGAAATGGACGCGGAGCGTCCGTTGATGCATTCCCACGCAGAGCGTGGGAACGATCGGTTCTGAGAGGGCTTACCTGCCGCCCATGATCGCGATGTAATCCTGGGTCCAGCGGCTGTACGGCACGAACTTGCCGCCTTCAGCCTGCGGGGTTTTCCAGAAGGCGATCTTGTCGAACTGGTCGAAACCGTTGGTCTTGCAGCCTTCGGCGCCGAGCAGTTCGCTCTCTTTGCACGCCGCTGGCACGGCTGGCAACGAACCAAACCACGCCGCTACGTCACCCTGGACTTTCGGTTGGAGCGACCAGTCCATCCACTTGTAGGCGCAGTTCGGGTGCTTGGCTTCGGCGTGCAACATGGTGGTATCGGCCCACCCGGTGGCGCCTTCCTTCGGGATGGTCGAAGCGATCGGCTGCTTCTCGTTCATCAGGCCGTTGACCTGATACGGCCAGGCGCCGGAGGCGACCACGCCTTCGTTCTTGAAGTCGCTCATTTGCACGGTGGTGTCGTGCCAGTAGCGGTGGATCAACGGCTGCTGCGCGCGCAACAGATCGAGCACAGCCTTGTACTGCGCTTCGGTCAGTTCGTAGGGGTTCTGGATACCCAGTTCCGGCTTGGCGGTTTTCAGGTACAGCGCCGCGTCGGCGATGTAGATCGGGCCGTCATAGGCCTGCACGCGGCCCTTGTTCGGTTTTCCGTCCGGCAGGTTTTCCGCATTGAACAACACGCCCCAACTGTCGGGAGCGGTCTTGAACACGTTGGTGTTGTACATCAGCACGTTCGGGCCCCACTGATACGGGGTGCCGTAGGTCTGCTTGTTGACCACGTACCACGGCGCATCTTTCAGGCGCGGGTCGAGGTTTTTCCAGTTGGGGATCAGCGCCGTGTTGATCGGCTGCACACGCTTGCCGACGATCAGTCGCAGCGAAGCATCACCGGACGCGGTCACCAGGTCATAGCCGCCCTTGGCCATCAGGCTGACCATCTCATCGGAGGTGGCAGCGGTTTTCACGTTGACCTTGCAGCCGGTTTCCTTCTCGAAACCGGTGACCCAGTCGTAGGCCTTGTCGCTTTCGCCACGTTCGATATAGCCGGGCCACGCCACGATATCCAGCTGACCTTCGCCGGCGCCGACAGCCTTCAGCGGCTCGGCGGCCTGGACACTGGCACTGGCCAGCAGCGCGGTGGTGATTGCACTGAGCAGTGCGGTCTTGTGCACGAACATGGGAATTCCCTCTTCTTTAAATTATGGTCGGGGCAGTTGTGAACGTGGTGAAGCATGCCGTTGGCGGCTTGTTATTAGCGTAGTCAGAGATGTTGCCCGTGGCGCGCCATGATGTGCCGCACCACGCTGTAGTCCTGGAGCGAATCGCTGGAGAGGTCTTTGCCGTAGCCCGAGCGCTTGAGGCCACCGTGGGGCATTTCGCTGACCAGCATGAAATGGCTGTTGATCCAGGTACAGCCGTACTGCAAGCGCGCCGCGACCTGCATCGCCTTGTCCAGGTTCTGGGTCCAGACCGACGACGCCAGGCCGTATTCCGAATCGTTGGCCCAATCCACCGCTTGTTCGAGTTGATCGAAACGGGTCACGGTGACCACTGGCCCGAACACTTCGCGCTGGACGATTTCATCGCTTTGTTTGCAACCGGCCAGCAACGTCGGCTGGTAATAGAAGCCGGCACCGGAATGCACCGCGGCACCGGTCACTCGCTCAATGTGCGGCTGGCCGAGGGCGCGTTCGACGAAACTGGCCACGCGGTCGCGCTGGCGAGTGCTGATCAGCGGGCCGATCTCGTTGTCGGCATCGCGCTTGCCGGCGAAACGCAGGCTGCTGACGGCGGCGCCGAGTTCGGCCACCAAACGGTCATGAATTCCCGCCTGTGCATACACCCGGCACGCGGCGGTGCAATCCTGCCCGGCGTTGTAATAGCCATAAGTGCGCACGCCTTCGACGACAGCCTGAATGTCGGCATCGTTGCAGACGATCACCGGGGCTTTGCCGCCGAGTTCGAGGTGGGTGCGCTTGAGGGTTTTGGCCGCGGCCTGAAGGATTTTCTGGCCAGTGACGATATCGCCGGTCAGCGACACCATGCGCACTTTAGGATGACTGACCAAATGGCTGCCGACGCCTTCACCACCACCGCAAACGATGTTGATCACGCCGCGTGGCAGGATTTCGGCCAGCGCCGGGGCCAGAGCCAGGATCGAAAGCGGCGTGTGTTCCGAAGGCTTGAACACCAGCGTATTGCCGGCGGCCAGGGCCGGGGCGATTTTCCACGCGGCCATCATGATCGGGTAGTTCCACGGCGCAATCGACGCTACGACACCGATTGGATCGCGCCGCACCATGCTGGTGTAGCCCGGCAGGTATTCGCCGCTGAGCTGGCCGGTCTGGCAGCGCACGGCCCCGGCGAAGAAGCGGAACACATCGACCGTGGCGCTCAGGTCGTCCTGACGGGCCAGGTGCAACGGCTTGCCGCAGTTCAGGGATTCGAGGCGGGCGAGCAGGTCGGCGTTTTTTTCGATGGCGTTGGCGATGTCCAGCAGCAAGTTCGAGCGCTGCTGCGGCGTGGTCCGCGACCAACCGGCGAAAGCGCGGTGGGCGGCGAGGATGGCGGCTTCGACTTGTTCGGTGCTGGCTTCGGCGATTTGCGTCAGGACTTCGCCAGTGGCCGGGTTGAGAATCGGCTCGACACAGCCTTGCCCTGCGACTAATTCACCATCGATCAACAAGGCGGTGAACAACGGGGTCTGCGCGCCAGCCATTTTTCGGGTTCTCTTTTCTTGTGTGGCCATGCTGCTCCCTTTGTCTCGGGCGCCGGCCGTCTTATATAGATGCAGCAAGACTAGTGCGCGGACCCGAGGTCGACAAATTCTAAATACTGAAGGTGGCGTTCGATTAAATAGATGGCTTGCGTCCGCCGTGGGGTTGTTCCCGCGCGACGGTGAGGAACGGGTCGACCAATGCCGGGCGCGCCGTGCCACGACGCCAGGCCAGGCCGACGTCGAGGGTCTGGCTGAGGTCGGCAATCGGCCGCGCTTCGATGATGTCGCCCTCCAGTGACCACGGGCGGTAGGTCATGTCAGGCTGGATCGACACGCCCAATCCGGCGGCGACCAGGCTACGCACCGCTTCGGTCGAGGCGGTACGCAAGGTGATGCGCGGTTGCAGCGAGGCCGCCGTCCACATGCGTTGGGCGTTGCGGTCCATTTCATCGACGTTCAGCTGAATCAGCGGCTCGCGGGCCACGTCGGCGAGGTTGATGCTGTCGTGTTCCAGCAACGGATGCTGGGCCGGCAGCCATAGCCGGTGGGGCGAGTGGGTCAGCACTTCGGTTTGCAAGGCGTGACGGTCTTCGAGGTTGGAAAGGATCAGCACACCGACATCGATCTCGCCGCTGACCAGCAAATGCTCGATGTACGGGCGTTCATCTTCCATCACGCGGATTTCGACGTTGGGGTAGGCGCGCTGGAAACGGGTGAGCAAATCCGCCAGATAGTAACCGGCCACCAGGCTGGTCACCCCGATGATCAACTGCCCGGCGACCTGATCGGTGCTTTGTTGCAGGCTGCGTTTGGCGTTGTCCACGGTGGCCAGAATCAAATGCGCCTGGCGCAGGAACTGATGACCCTGGTGGGTCAGGGTCATGCCCTTGGCGTGGCGGTTGAACAGGCTGACGCCGATCTCTTCTTCCAGTTGCTGGATCGCCAGGGTCAGGGTTGACTGGGAAATGAACGCGGTTTGCGCGGCGGCGGAGATCGAGCCGGTCTCGGCCACGGCGATGAAATGACGGATCTGACGCAAGGTCATCATGCGGGGAATACCCAGTGGGCGGTTTTTATAGATGGGATCGAGTGTATATCCATTTTTACGAAAGGTACGTTGCCTTGGAGCAACATCTGGAAGCACTCTCGCTGGCCGGGTTACGGCACTTTCGATCTAGGCTGGTGGCCTCAAGGTTCGGTTAAACCTTTTAGTGGAGGCGAAAAATGAACACCCGTGGATTGCTCGATCAACTCCTCAAGTCCGGCCAGGACATGTTGCAGAACAAGGCAGGCGGGACGCAGAACAAGGCGTCCGGGGGAGCTCTGGGCGGGTTGCTCGGCGGTAACGGCGGCTCGGGCGGCATCGGCAGCCTGCTTTCCGGCGCGGGCGGTGGTGCCTTGGCGGCCGGTGCGATGGGCCTGCTGCTGGGCAGCAAGAAAGCGCGCAAGGTTGGCGGCAAGGTCGCGGTCTATGGCGGACTGGCCGCCTTGGGCGTGATTGCCTACAAAGCTTATGGCAACTGGCAGGCGCAGCAGGGCAGTGCGCCGAAGACCGAACCACAAACCCTCGACCGCTTGCCGGCGGCGCAAGTCGAGCAACACAGCCAGGCGATTCTCAAGGCGCTGGTGGCCGCGGCCAAGGCTGACGGGCACATTGACGAGCGCGAACGCGAGCTGATCGAGGGCGAATTCACCAAGCTCGACAACGATCAGGAACTGCAACACTGGCTGCACGCCGAACTCAACAAACCGCTGGACCCGAGCGACGTCGCCCGCGCCGCCAGCACCCCGGAAATGGCTGCCGAGATGTACATCGCCAGCGTGATGCTGGTCGATGAGGAGAGCTTCATGGAGAAGTCCTACCTCGATGAACTGGCACGCCAGCTCAAGCTGGAACCGGGGTTGAAGGCGGAATTGGAGAAGCAGGTTCGCCAAGCCTCTCTGTAGACCCTGAAAAGATCGCAGCCTGCGGCAGCTCCTACATTGGATCGTTTTCCACTTGTAGGAGCTGCCGCAGACTGCGATCTTTTTATCTTTCAAGCAGTACTCAATTCATCAATGACCATTCCACGGTCCCTTTCTACCGAATCACCCCTAACACCCATCCTCCCAATTAACGGAAAGTCCCAACCCAGAGCCCATCCCGGCTTTTTCCGGCGGGATGAGAAGTGGTGCGCAACCGTCTTATAAATGAAACAGCGCCCTCGGCTATACTCCCCGCATTTCGAAATGCCCCCGAGGACTGACTGTGAAGAACTGGACGTTGCGCCAACGCATTTTGGCGAGCTTTGCGGTAATTATCGCCATCATGTTGTTGATGGTGGTCGTCTCGTATTCCCGGCTGTTGAAGATCGAAAGCAGCGAAGCCAGCGTGCGTGACGACGCGCTGCCAGGGTTGTACTACAGCTCGATGATTCGTGGTGCGTGGTCCGACAGTTATGTGCGTATTCAGGCGATGCTCGGGTTGGAAGAAGGGCAGGGCTTTTCTGCCGAGGATGCCGAGAACTTCAAGGGTTACACCGCGCGGTTGAAAGAGCAGATGGACCTCTACCGTGGAACGATTGCCGACGAAGAAGACAGGGTCGAGTACGCCGCATTCGAAAAGCTTGATGCGGATTACCACCGGATACTGGCCGCGGTGATCGAGTTGTATAAACGCAACCAGAACGCCGAGGCCGTCAACCTGTTCAATAGTGAACTGACCCCGGCCTGGACCGCAGGTCGAGTGAAGGTCAATGAGATCCTGCGTCACAACAAGGCTGTGGCGGACGCAGACATTGCGGCCATCGACGATGCAGTCGTCACGGCCAAAGTCATCATGGGCATTTCCCTGCTGGTAGCGGTATTGGCCGCCGCTCTCTGTGGCTTGCTGCTGATGCGCGCCATCATGGCGCCGATGAACCGCATCGTGAGAATCCTCGAAATCATGCGCACCGGCGACCTCAGCAGTCGTTTGAATCTGGAGCGCAAGGACGAATTCGGCGCCGTGGAAACCGGCTTCAACGACATGATGACCGAGCTGACTTCGCTGGTGTCGCAGGCGCAGCGCTCGTCGGTGCAGGTCACCACGTCGGTCACCGAAATCGCCGCCACTTCCAAGCAGCAGCAGGCCACCGCCACCGAAACCGCCGCCACTACCACTGAAATCGGCGCGACTTCCCGTGAAATCGCCGCGACTTCCCGTGATCTGGTGCGCACCATGACCGAAGTGTCCACCGCTGCCGATCAGGCCTCGGTGGCCGCCGGCTCCGGCCAGCAAGGCCTGGCACGCATGGAAGAAACCATGCACTCGGTGATGGGCGCGGCCGATCTGGTCAACGCCAAACTGGCGATCCTCAACGAGAAGGCCGGCAACATCAACCAAGTGGTGGTGACCATCGTCAAGGTCGCCGACCAGACCAACCTGTTGTCGCTCAACGCCGCCATCGAGGCCGAGAAGGCCGGTGAATACGGCCGGGGTTTCGCCGTGGTCGCCACCGAAGTGCGGCGACTGGCGGATCAGACGGCTGTCGCGACCTACGACATCGAGCAGATGGTGCGCGAGATTCAATCGGCGGTGTCGGCCGGTGTGATGGGCATGGACAAGTTCTCCGAAGAAGTGCGTCGCGGCATGTCCGAAGTGCAGCAGGTGGGCGAACAGCTGTCGCAGATCATCCATCAAGTGCAGGCGCTGGCGCCGCGGGTGTTGATGGTCAACGAAGGCATGCAGGCCCAGGCCACCGGTGCCGAACAGATCAACCACGCGCTAGTGCAATTGGGCGATGCCAGCAGCCAGACCGTCGAATCCCTGCGCCAGGCCAGTTTTGCCATCGACGAACTGAGCCAGGTGGCCGTCGGGCTGCGCAGCGGCGTTTCGCGATTCAAAGTCTGATGAGCGAACTCACGGCCAAACGCACTGCCGTGAAGCAGGCGTTGCACGCGTTGTTCCTGGTGTTTCGCATCGGCAGCGAGCGCTATGCCTTGCAGGCCATCGAAGTGGTGGAAGTGCTGCCGCGTCTGCCATTGAAACCCATTGCCCACGCGCCGCACTGGGTCTCCGGGGTGTTCGCCTATCGCGGCGCGGTGGTGCCGGTGATCGACCTCAGCGCGTTGACCTTTGGGACACCTGCGCAAGCGCGCACCAGCACGCGGCTGGTGTTGGTGCATTACCGACCGGATGAAAGCGCACAGGCGCAACTGCTCGGGCTGATTCTGGAACAGGCCACCGACACCGTGCGTTGCAACCCGGCGGATTTTCAGCCGTATGGACTGGATAATCGTCAGGCACCGTACCTGGGGCCTGTGCGCGAAGATGCGCACGGCCTGCTGCAATGGGTGAGAGTCGCCGATCTGTTGGATGAGCCAGTGCGTGCGCTGTTGTTTCCGACGCCACCGCTGGACCTGACGCTGCTTGAGGAACGGCCATGAGCAGCGATCAGCGGGTTTTCGACTTCCTCAAGGAACGCATCGGCCTCGACGTCACCTCTGTCGGCCCGGCGATCATCGAGCGTGCGGTGCGTCAACGCAGCGCGGCGTCCCAGGCGCAGTCGGCTGACGAATACTGGCGAACCTTGCAGGGTTCAAGCTTCGAGCAGCAGGCGCTGATCGAAGCGGTGATCGTCCCCGAAACCTGGTTTTTCCGCTACCCGGAATCTTTCGCCACCCTGGCGAAACTGGCGAGCAAGCGGCTGGCCGAGATCAACAACATGCGCGCCCTGCGGATACTCAGCCTGCCTTGCTCCACCGGCGAAGAACCGTACTCGATTGCCATGGCGCTGCTGGATGCCGGGTTCAAGCCGCACCAGTTCAAGGTCGAAGGCATGGACGTCAGCCCGCTCTCGGTGGAAAAGGCCCGACGCGCGTTGTACGGCAAGAATTCCTTTCGCGGGCAGGACATCGCGTATCGCGACCGTTATTTCACGCCTGAGCGTGATGGCTACCACCTTAGCGCCCGGGTGCTGGATCAAGTGCGCCTGCAAGTCGGCAACTTGCTCGATCCAACCCTGCTCGCCAACGAGCCGCCCTACGACTTCGTGTTCTGCCGCAATCTGTTGATCTACTTCGACCTGCCGACGCAAAAACAGGTGTTCGAAGTGCTCAAGCGCCTGACCCATGTCGATGGCGTGCTGTTTATCGGTCCTGCCGAGGGCAGCTTGCTGGGGCGATTGGGCATGCGCTCGATTGGTATCCCGCAGTCCTTTGCCTTCAGCCGCCAGAGCGCCGCGGAACCTGAGCCGTTGCCGATACTCGTTCCTGCACCCTTGCCGGTGCCGCAACCGGTGCGCAACGTCGTGCCGGCGCCGGCCATCAGGCGTCCGTTCGCCAGCGTTGCCCGCCCCTCGCAACCTGCGAAACCGGGCAGCGCCGATGCCGCCACGCTGCTGGCGAACATCGCCGCGCTGGCCAATGAAGGCAAAAGTGCCGAGGCTCGCGCTGCGTGCGACAGTTACCTGCGCAGCCACGAACCGGTGGCCCAGGTTTTTTACTGGCTCGGTTTGCTGAGTGATGTCGCCGGCAGTGTGCTGGAGGCCCAGGGGTTTTACCGCAAGGCGTTGTACCTCGAACCGCAACATCCCGACGCGTTGATGCACCTGGCCGCTTTGCTGCAATCCCAGGGCGATACGGCGGGAGCCAGACGATTGCAGGACCGCGCCGCCCGCAGCGAGCGCGCCGCTGACAGTGAGCGTAAACGATGATCGCCTCCGACACTTTTAGCGTCACCCGTGAAGATGCCCAGGCCATCGATGATTGCTGGAACCGCATCGGTATCCACGGCGACAAGTCCTGCCCGCTGCTGATCGAACACATTCATTGCCGCAATTGCGCGGTGTACTCGGCTGCCGCGACGCGCCTGCTGGACCGTTATGCGTTGCAAACGGAAGATCGCGAACAAGTCTCCGGCACGCTGCAAAGCGAGGTCAAAACCCGCTCGCTGCTGATGTTTCGCCTTGGCGAAGAATGGCTCGGCCTGGCCACCCGCAGTCTGGTGGAAGTGGCGCCGCTGCAAGCCATTCATTCGCTGCCGCACCAGCGTTCCCGGGCCTTGCTCGGCGTGGCGAATGTGCGCGGAGCTTTGGTGGCGTGTCTGTCGCTGGTGGAATTGCTCGGGCTTGATGCCGCAGGCAACGTGGTATCGGGCGCGCGGGTCATGCCGCGCATGCTGATCATCGCCGCCCACGGCGGCCCGGTGGTGGTGCCGGTGGACGAAGTAGACGGCATTCATGCCATCGACGAACGCATCCTCGATGCCGCGTCGCAATCGGGCACTCAGGCCAGTGCCAAGTACACCCGTGGCGTGTTGCAATTCAAGGGTCGCAGCCTGCGTTGGCTGGATGAAGAACAGCTGTTGTCCGCCGTGACCCGGAGCCTTACATGACCCCCGAGCAAATGCGCGACGCCTCTTTGCTGGAACTGTTCAGCCTGGAAGCCGAAGCCCAGACCCAGGTGCTGAGCGCAGGTCTGTTGGCGCTGGAGCGCGACCCGACCCAGGCCGATCAACTCGAATCGTGCATGCGCGCGGCGCACTCGCTCAAGGGCGCGGCGCGGATCGTCGGTGTCGATGCCGGGGTCAGCGTTGCGCATGTCATGGAGGATTGTCTGGTCAGTGCTCAGGAAGGGCGGCTGTATCTGCGCCCCGAGCACATCGACGCGTTGCTGCAAGGCACCGATCTGCTGATGCGCATTGCCACGCCGAACAACGCTCCGGTGCCAGCGGACATTGAGGCTTATGTCGCCTTGATGGCGCGTTTGCTCGACCCGGCGGCCGCTGCGATTCCCGTCATGGCTTCTGCCGCGCCCGTGATGGCCGAGCTGCAACTCGAAGCACCGGCGGCGAAGGTTGAAGCACGGGAACCAGTCATCGAAGCTCCGCCTGCCACGCCGAAAAAAACCAAGCGCACCACCGAAAACGGCGAGCGCGTGCTGCGAGTCACAGCCGAGCGCCTGAACAGCCTGCTCGACCTGTCGAGCAAATCCCTGGTGGAAACCCTGCGGCTCAAACCGCACCTGGCCACGATGCAGCGCCTCAAGCGCATGCAGAACAACGGCCTGCGAGCGCTGGAAAACCTCAACGTCCATCTCAAGGAACATGCCCTGAGCCTTGAAGCCCAGGAAGCCCTGGAAGATGCTCGTCGACTGCTCGCCGAATCCCAGCAGTTGCTGATAGAAAAAAATGCTGAACTGGATGAGTTCGCCTGGCAGGCCAGCCAGCGTGCACAGGTGTTGTACGACACGGCACTGGCCTGTCGCATGCGTCCATTCGCCGATGTGTTGACCGGCCAGGTGCGCATGGTTCGCGACTTGGGTCGCAGCCTCGGCAAGCAGGTGCGGCTGGAGATCGAAGGCGAGAAAACCCAGGTCGATCGCGATGTGCTGGAGAAACTCGAAGCGCCACTGACGCACCTGCTGCGCAATGCCGTGGACCATGGCATCGAAACCCCGGAGCAACGGTTGTTGGCCGGCAAACCGGAGGAAGGCCTGATCCGTCTGCGCGCCTCCCATCAAGCCGGGTTGCTGGTGCTGGAACTCAGTGATGACGGCAATGGCGTCGATCTGGAGAAGGTCCGCCGCAGCATCATCGAACGCCAGTTATCTCCAGCGGAAACCGCCGCGCAGTTGAGTGAAGAAGAGCTGCTGACGTTCCTGTTCCTGCCGGGTTTCAGCCTGCGCGACACCGTCACCGAAGTGTCCGGACGCGGCGTCGGCCTAGACGCGGTGCAGCACATGGTCCGCCAGTTGCGCGGTGCGGTGGTGCTGGAACAGACGGCGGGCGAGGGCAGCCGCTTCCACCTCGAAGTGCCGCTGACCCTGTCGGTGGTGCGCAGTCTGGTGGTGGAAGTCGGCGACGAAGCCTATGCCTTCCCGCTCGCGCATATCGAACGCATGTGCGATCTGGAGCCTGCGGACATTGTGCAGGTCGAGGGTCGGCAGCACTTCTGGCATGAAGGCCGGCACGTTGGGCTGGTGGCGGCGAGTCAATTGCTGCAACGCCCGGCGAGCCAGGGCAGTCAGCAGACCCTGAAAGTCGTGGTGATCCGCGAGCGCGATACGATTTATGGCGTGGCGGTCGAGCGTTTCATCGGCGAGCGCACGCTGGTCGTGTTGCCGCTGGATGAGCGTCTGGGCAAGGTCCAGGACATTTCCGCCGGGGCCTTGCTCGACGACGGTTCGGTGGTGTTGATCGTCGACGTCGAAGACATGCTGCGATCGGTGGACAAACTGCTCAATACCGGGCGTCTGGAGCGTATCGCACGCCACAGCAACCAGGCGGCCGAAGCAGCGCGCAAAAGGATTCTGGTGGTCGACGATTCCCTGACCGTGCGCGAACTGCAACGCAAGCTGCTGCTCAATCGTGGCTACGACGTGGCCGTGGCGGTCGACGGCATGGACGGCTGGAACGCCCTGCGTTCGGAGGATTTCGATCTGCTGATTACCGACATTGATATGCCGCGCATGGACGGCATCGAACTGGTGTCTTTGTTGCGCCGGGACAACCGCCTGCAATCGCTGCCGGTGATGGTGGTGTCCTACAAGGATCGTGAAGAGGACCGTCGTCGTGGACTGGACGCCGGAGCCGACTATTATCTAGCCAAAGCCAGTTTTCATGACGATGCCCTGCTCGATGCAGTGGTTGAGCTCATAGGAGGAGCGCGGGCATGAAAATCGCCATCGTCAACGACATGCCCATGGCCGTGGAAGCCTTGCGCCGGGCCTTGGCTTTCGAGCCGGCGCATCAGGTGATCTGGGTCGCGGGCAATGGCAAGGAAGCGGTGCAGAAGTGTGCCGAGCAGACGCCGGACCTGATCCTGATGGACCTGATCATGCCGGTCATGGACGGTGTGGAAGCCACTCGACGGATCATGGCCGAAACGCCGTGCGCCATCGTCATTGTCACGGTCGATCGCCAGCAAAACGTGCACCGGGTGTTTGAAGCCATGGGCCACGGCGCCCTCGACGTGGTCGACACCCCGGCCCTTGGCGCCGGCAACGCCCAGGAAGCGGCGGCGCCGTTGCTGCGCAAAATCATGAACATCGGCTGGCTGATCGGCGACAAGGGCAACCGCGAGCGATTGGCCCCGAGCCCGGCGCGCAGTTCCGGTTCACGCCAGAGCCTGATCGCCATCGGCTCATCCGCAGGCGGGCCGGCGGCGCTGGAAGTCCTGCTCAAAGGGCTGCCTCGCAACTTTTCCCCGGCCATCGTGCTGGTGCAGCACGTAGACCAGGTGTTCGCCGCCGGCATGGCCGAATGGCTCGGCAGCGCCAGCGGACTCAATGTGCGCCTGGCTCAGGAAGGCGAACCACCGCAAAGCGGCACCGTCCTGCTGGCCGGCACCAATCACCATATTCGCTTGTTGAAAAACGGCACGCTGGCGTACACCGCAGAACCGGTCAACGAAATCTATCGGCCCTCGATCGATGTTTTTTTCGAAAGCGTGGCCAATTACTGGAATGGCGACGCGGTCGGTGTATTGCTCACCGGCATGGGGCGTGATGGTGCGCAGGGGCTTAAACTCATGCGTCGGCAGGGCTACCTGACCATCGCACAAGACCAAAACAGCAGTGCGGTGTATGGCATGCCGAAGGCGGCCGCGGCCATCGATGCCGCCGTGGAAATACGCCCGCTGGACAAGATAGCGCCACGATTGCTGGAGATTTTTCCAAAATGACTACTTTTAGCGGCAATCCTGGCCCAGGCAGTATTCAGGTGAAAGCACATGAATGAATTACAGCTCGACGACTTCAAGACTGACGAAAATGCCGCCATGGTGTTGTTGGTCGACGATCAGGCGATGATCGGCGAGGCGGTGCGGCGCGGGTTGTCGAACGAAGAAAACATCGACTTCCATTTCTGCGCCGACCCGCACCAGGCCATTGCCCATGCGGTGCGCATCAAGCCAACGGTGATCCTGCAGGATCTGGTCATGCCCGGTCTCGATGGCCTGAGCCTGGTGCGCGAATACCGCAATCACCCGGCGACCAAGGACATTCCGATTATCGTCCTGTCGACCAAGGAAGACCCGCTGATCAAGAGCGCGGCGTTCGCGGCCGGGGCCAACGATTATCTGGTCAAACTGCCGGACAATATCGAACTGGTTGCGCGCATTCGCTATCACTCGCGCTCCTACATGACGTTGTTGCAGCGTGATGCGGCATACCGCGCGCTGCGTGTCAGCCAGCAACAGCTGCTCGACACCAACCTGGTGCTGCAACGGCTGATGAACTCCGACGGCCTGACCGGGCTGTCGAACCGCCGGCATTTCGACGAGTACATGGAACTTGAGTGGCGCCGCGCGCTGCGTGAGCAAAGTCAGTTGTCGTTACTGATGATCGACGTGGACTACTTCAAGACCTACAACGACTCCTTCGGCCACCTCGAAGGCGACGAAGCCCTGCGCAAGGTCGCAGCGGCCATCCGTGACGCCAGTGCCCGACCATCGGACCTGCCGGCCCGTTACGGCGGTGAAGAATTCGCCCTGGTACTGCCCAACACCTCCCAGGGCGGTGCGCGACTGATGGCGGAAAAACTGCGCATGACCGTGGAAGCCTTGAAGATCCCGCACATTTCCCCGGCTGAGGGCGCGAGCCTGACCATCAGCATCGGCCTGTCGACCATCACCCCGCAAACGGGCAGCAATTGCCGCGAATTGATCTCGGCGGCGGACAAGGGGCTGTATCTGGCGAAGAACAATGGGCGTAATCAGGTGGGGATTGGGTGAGGGAAGCCCTCTTGTAGCAGCTGCCGAGCCCGCGAGGCTGCGTCCGAGGACGCAGTTCTCGCAAACTGTGTGCATGAGTTTTGTCTAAAAAATCTGTTGCATGATTTCGCGAAAGTATTTTGTGCGGATAGTCGCTCCATATGGTTTTGGTTTCTACTAAAACTTTGCAAATTTATTTGGATAATGCGAAGGCGATTCTGTCAGCTATTCATAAAAGCTCAGAGGGGATAAATGTGCGTTTTAATAAGAGTTAAAGCGGGCGCCGCGATAGCGCTCTTATTCGAAATCTTCTTTTGGCATCTGACAATCCGGGCACAGCCAATCCTCGGGCACATCCTCCCAAAGCGTGCCTGGTTGTATTCCATTTTCAGGATCGCCTAGAGCAGGATTGTATTCATAGCCGCAAACGGTACAGTTCATTGTTTTTTCTGTGCTCGACATGATTTTTTCCTTGAGAGCTAATTAGAGTGTGACAGTAGCGATCAAGCCGGATGCTCCTAATATAAAACCAATTAGGGCGCCTCTTTCTGGTAGCTCTTTTAACATTGCGTATATCACAATCGGTTCAAGAATTAGCAGGAGTGTCAGCGAGGCTACAGTGACTATCCAGATATTCCCGGTTGCTTGATATCCTAGCCAGTACGCAAAAACTAGGCTTATGCCAGCAATGCTGATGAGAACTATCGGTTTTAGAAACATTAATGGGGTTTCTAAAGGTCGGCCGGGAAGCTTTGAGGCATAAACCTCGCTGTAAATCGTTAGTACCTCACCGAAAATCATCAGTATTAAAGATGCCGCCATGTAGTAGTGGTTTCTCATTTCTAACCCTTAGCTAAAATGGATAAAATGTCATTTACTACAGGGGAGCCGAGTTCCTCTGGGGTAAGCAAAAAGTGAGGGCCGTCGTGATCGAGAAGGAAGGTGTTCTTGTACGGCATGTTTTCGAGTTTGGCTATTCTGTGAAGTACGCCTTCTGCTTTGTATAAAATTGAAGAGTGGTTATTTTTAAGTATTTTTATCGCATTTCCAAAATGTATAGCTTCGTCCGCAATCAGATTTTTAATCCATGTGTTGAAGTTTTGGTGTCCGAATTCGTTGTAAAAGGTGTCTTTTTTATATGTTTTGACTGAGGTGTATTCATCGTAAGCAAATAAAAGTAGCAGGTTGAACTCGCTTGCAACTATCTCTTCCAGTTGGGCAAAATTTCCACTTCTTGCTTTTAGTTGGTCTATTAGTTCTTCCTCTGTCGAGTCAAATAAAAGGCGGATTAGTTCAAAAAAACCGTCGGAATGATTTTTTTCATCTGCAAACCATAAGTCAAGATACAGTACGAATTGTGGTGAGAACTTTGCCCTCTGCTGGTGTAGGTGATGATAGAGGTTGATGGCGTCATATTCTGAGAATAAATCAGCCATAAAAAATTTTTTGTATTTTAGGTCAATGCCAGGGTTTGTCCATCCGCTACCAGATATTTCATTGAAAAGTGCTCTTGAGCTCCAGTTTCTTTTTGCCAGAAATGATGAGTTCATTCTTTGCTCCTGTAGCTCGTGTTATGCGTTTATTTTTTTATTATGGTGGGGGTTATGAAGTCTCTTATTTCTTGTTTTGGGATGGGGAAGTCTGGTGTGTTGTGGTCCAAAACAAATGTTCCAGAGTAGCTTGGCTTCTCAAAATCTATAGCGAAGATCTCTTCAAGGATTGAAGGGGTTTCATTTACTCTCTGGGGAAACAGTTTCTTAGCTTTTGCGATAAAGGAAAAGAAGTGATTGATTTCATCTTTTTTTGTTTTTCTAATCCAGTTTGAAAGCTGTGGGGATTCAAATGTATCGTACTTAACAATGCTGCGGTGATACACGTGCGTGGTAATTATTTCGTCGTAGGCCAGCATGATGAGGAGCTTAAATATATCATCAGTTATTTTGGCGATTACACTGAAGTCAGGGTCTCTGACTTCAGCCTCAAGAGCAACTTGATCAAAGGGAATGCCGGTGAATGATGAATAGATAAGAGAGAATCCATAAGCATGGTCAATTTCATCCCTAAGCCAAGGGTTTAATACCTCCGTCAGTGACGAAAAATTGGCCGAGTGCTTGGCTTTCAAGTGCCAGTAAAGTCGCCGTGCATCGTACTCGGTAATTACTGAGTCGAATAATATCTCCTTCCATTCAATATGCTCGATGTCGCTTAGTTTTGTAGTGGGGAATCGAAAGTTTTCCAGCACTACTGCAGCATCTGGGGTTGAGCGGGGTTTGATTCCGGTTTCTGTTTTTTTTTGTTGTGCTCATAGGTTTTGAGTTCCTTGATTTATTGGCCTTTGGGGAATACCCTGAAGTTATGAAAATATAGAGTATCGTTACAGCTTGGGCGCCAGTCAGTTTCTTGAATAACTATTGGCTGCCAGTAAGGCTCTACGAAGTTGTAGATGTATTCCCAATCTAGGTATTCGGATTCCAGAATTCCTGATTCTGAATTTTGCTCAGCCCACTTCATGCCGGCGACGATGCTTGATGTGACCTGTAGGCTCGTTGCACTGTTGTGTTTTGCCATTTTTCTTGCCTTGCCTATTGAAAGATTAGACCCGAGCCAAAGTGATTTGTATTTTTTGCTGATTAAGAAAATGCCGAGTTCATCGATACCAGAGACTATATCGTCTTTCATAACCTCCTTTAATCCGATTTGATCTTCATTCCCGTTGCCCAGTAAGTGCATTGATTCCAGCGCTTGGTCACAAGGGTGATATGCGTAGTAAACGGTCGGTCGATATGTAGGGTTTGTTGGTGTATCTAAGGTCAAGTATTCGGCGATTGATAGCGATTCATTGTGTGTTAGCAGAAGTGCATTAAACTCTAAGTAGTTCGGAGACCAGCTTTTTACGATGACATTTCGGCCTTGTTCAATAAGTTCAAGTGAGTATCCGTTGTTTTTGGCATTCAGAGGGACGTTTTGTTCGTGAGATCCCCATCCCAGTTCCGCAGGTTGCAAGCACTCTGTAATCATTCCGTCGACAGACCATGTGCATATAAAGCTTTTTGGTGCGCGTTTTTTGTAGGAGACTTGGGTGTCTCGCTCTGAAATTTGTATGACCTGTACTTCCAGACGCTCTGCTAATTTAGCCCACTCAGGTTGTGTTGTTGGGCGATCATGTATTCCATTCTTGAATGCCATTTCAAGCAATGCTTTTTTTACCAATATAGATATAAAGCCGGGGTTTGCTCCGTGTCCAATAATTGCTGTTGATGTACCGGCCTGGGTTTGCGCATGTTGTTTCAGGTTTTGCCTTAGTGAGTAATTGCTTTTTAAACTGTTGTTCTGATCGGAGTACTCCCAAGGCTCTATGCATGTGTCTAAGTATAGTGAGTTGAGTCGTTGAGCCAGAATTATCAGCGCCAGGCTGGAAACAGATACAGCCAAATTTAAGAGAAAGCTGCTACCATTTAATAGTGGTGTCAAAACCATGTGGAGGTTTTGTTGGGTTATTAGTTGTTTGTTTAGTGTTGCGCAGTATTCCTTCGCAATGTTTTGTCGAGTTGTGTCGGTTTCTTTGTCGAAGATGATGATTTCTGAATTGTAGTGTTTCGAGAGTAACGGCAGCAGCGCTTGGGCGATACTTCCAAAGCCTACAATTATTATTCTGTCTATTTTTTTCATGGTAGTCCTTTGGGTTGTAAGTATAGGTGACGTATCCATGCTTTAGGGGTGTGTAGTGGCTTGCTTGGGGTCTTGAGGTCTAAGGCTTGAGATGACAGTGTTGATAAGTTGCCGTTGTTTTCTTGTGTTGCATAGTTATAGGGAAAACAGTTGCATTACGCAATTGCCAATCAAGTAGGATTGGTCCGTTATTCTTGAAGTTGTTTTCCTACAGATCAGTCGCGGTCTTAATCTTTTTGTTGATGATTTTTCTGAGAGATGTTTTCGGCATTATCCACAAGGATAAGTTATCTATGGTTCGGGCAGTGGCGAGGTCCATAAAGTTGTGCGTGTAAACCCAGGCCATTCTGTTTCCAACATCGAATCAGGCTATGTGAATCAGATGGACCGTGCTGCCAGTCGAGGGCGTCATCATTGACAGGTGCGAACAGGTTGATGGCAGCGGAGGGTTAGTGCGAGGCGGGTCATACCGAAACCATTCGCCCCTAAAGCCGCCAGGCGGGCTGCCGTGACAGCTTGATTACGTTATACTCGCCGGCTTTCAAAAGTTCGCCAACGAGTGCTGCCCGCCATGGAAATCAACCCGATCCTTAACACCATCAAGGACCTGTCCGAGCGCTCCGAAACTATTCGGGGGTATCTTTGACTACGATCAAAAGCATGAGCGTCTGACTGAAGTCAATCGCGAGCTTGAAGATCCGAGTGTCTGGAACAAACCTGAATACGCCCAGGAGCTGGGCCGCGAGCGCTCTGCGCTGGCGCAGATCGTCGATACCCTCGATGAGCTGAACACCGGTCTGGCCGATTGCCGCGACCTGCTGGACATGGCCGTCGAAGAAAACGACGAAGGCGCAGTGAGCGATGTCGTCGCTGAACTGGCCCGTCTCGAGGAAAATCTGGCCAAGCTGGAATTCCGTCGCATGTTCAGCCACGAAATGGACCCGAACAACGCGTACCTGGACATCCAGGCCGGTTCCGGCGGCACCGAAGCCCAGGACTGGGCCAACATCCTGTTGCGCATGTACCTGCGCTGGGCTGACAAACGCGGTTTCGACGCGACCATCATGGAACTGTCGGCCGGTGAAGTCGCCGGGATCAAGGGCGCCACCGTGCACATCAAGGGCGAATACGCCTTTGGCTGGCTGCGTACCGAGATCGGCGTGCACCGTCTGGTGCGCAAGAGCCCGTTCGACTCCGGCAACCGTCGCCACACCTCTTTCTCGGCGGTGTTCGTTTCCCCCGAGATCGATGACAAGGTGGAGATCGAGATCAACCCGGCAGACCTGCGGATCGACACCTATCGTTCCTCCGGTGCCGGTGGTCAGCACGTAAACACCACCGACTCGGCCGTACGTATCACCCACGTACCGACCAACACCGTGGTCAGCTGCCAGAACGAACGTTCCCAGCACGCCAACAAGGACACCGCCATGAAAATGCTGCGGGCCAAGTTGTACGAGCAGGAAATGCAGAAACGCAACGCCGCGTCCCAGGCGCTGGAAGACACCAAGTCGGACATCGGCTGGGGTCACCAGATCCGTTCCTACGTACTCGATGCCTCGCGCATCAAGGACCTGCGGACCAACATCGAACGCAGCGACTGCGACAAGGTGCTCGACGGTGATATCGACGAATACCTGGAAGCCAGCCTGAAGTCCGGGCTGTAAAAGACGCAATACAGGATCGGTTGATTCAACTCGATCCCTGTAGGAGCCAGCCATGCTGGCGATCCCCGGGCCGCAGGGCCCGGGGGCAACGAACCTGATGGAATATTTAAAGACATGAGCGACCTAGAACTCGACCCGCAAGCCCTGCAACAGGAAGAAAACTCCCTGATCGCCCTGCGCAAGGAAAAGCTTGCTGCCGAGCGCGCCAAGGGCAATGCCTTCCCGAACGACTTCCGCCGCGAAAACTACTGCGATGCATTGCAGAAACAGTACGCGGACAAGACCAAGGAAGAGCTGGCAGAGGCTGCGATCCCGGTCAAGGTTGCCGGTCGCATCATGCTCAACCGTGGCTCGTTCATGGTGATCCAGGACATGACCGGTCGCATCCAGGTCTACGTCAACCGCAAGACCCTGTCCGAAGAAACCCTGGCAGCGGTGAAAACCTGGGACATGGGCGACATCATTGCCGCCGAAGGCACTCTGGCCCGTTCCGGCAAGGGCGACCTGTACGTCGAAATGACCAACGTGCGCCTGCTGACCAAGTCCCTGCGCCCGCTGCCGGACAAGCACCACGGCCTGACCGACACCGAACAGCGCTATCGCCAGCGCTACGTTGACCTGATCGTCAACGAAGACGTGCGCCAGACGTTCCGCGTGCGTTCGCAAGTCATCGCCCACATCCGCAGCTTCCTGATGAAGCGTGACTTCCTGGAAGTGGAAACGCCGATGCTGCAAACCATCCCGGGCGGCGCCGCAGCCAAGCCGTTCGAAACTCACCACAACGCGCTGGACATGGGCATGTTCCTGCGTATCGCGCCGGAGCTGTACCTCAAGCGTCTTGTTGTTGGCGGGTTCGAGAAAGTGTTCGAGATCAACCGCAACTTCCGTAACGAAGGCGTTTCGACTCGTCACAACCCTGAATTCACCATGTTGGAGTTCTACCAGGCTTACGCCGACTACGAAGACAACATGGACCTGACCGAAGAACTGTTCCGCGAACTGGCTCAGCTGGTTCTGGGCAGCACCGACGTGCCGTACGGCGACAAGGTGTTCCACTTCGGCGAGCCGTTCGTGCGTCTGTCGGTGTTCGACTCGATCCTCAAGTACAACCCTGAGCTGACCGCTGACGATCTGAACGACATCGACAAGGCTCGCGCCATCGCCAAGAAGGCCGGCGCCAAAGTGCTGGGCTTCGAAGGCTTGGGCAAGCTACAAGTGATGATTTTCGAAGAGCTGGTCGAGCACAAGCTGGAGCAGCCGCACTTCATCACCCAGTACCCGTTCGAAGTGTCGCCGCTGGCCCGTCGCAACGACGACAACCCGAACGTCACCGACCGTTTCGAGCTGTTCATCGGTGGTCGTGAAATCGCCAACGCCTACTCCGAGTTGAACGACGCGGAAGACCAGGCCGAGCGTTTCATGGCGCAGGTGGCCGACAAGGACGCCGGCGACGATGAAGCCATGCACTACGACGCCGATTTCGTTCGCGCGCTGGAGTACGGCATGCCGCCAACGGCGGGTGAAGGCATCGGCATCGACCGTCTGGTGATGTTGCTGACCAACTCACCGTCGATCCGCGACGTGATCCTGTTCCCGCACATGCGGCCGCAAGCGTAAGTGTTTCAACTAAAAAGCCGCCTGAAATGGGCGGCTTTTTATTGCCTGTCTGGTACAAACGTATCAAATAGTTACTTTTGAAGTGAGAGGATTCCTGTCGTGAAGGGTGCAATGGCTCAAGAAGGTGCAGCGGGTATCGCCACTGCGGTCGCTGAAAGTGTTCAGTACCAGGGCCGCAAGGCCAGCCGACAGGGCAGCGAGCAGCGCCGACAGGACATTCTCGATGCCGCCATGCGCATTGTCGTGCGTGATGGCGTGCGGGCCGTCAGGCACCGCGCGGTGGCTGCCGAGGCGCAAGTTCCGTTGTCGGCGACCACTTACTATTTCAAGGATATCGATGACCTGCTCACCGATACCTTCGCCCAATACGTCGAACGCAGCGCGGCCTACATGGCCAAGCTATGGGTGAACAATGAAGGCCTGCTGCGCGATATGATCGCCAGTGGCGATGGCAGTCCGCAGGCGCGTTCGAAGCTGGCGGACGACATTGCGCGGCTGATGACGGACTATGTTCACCGGCAACTGATCACCCGCCGTGAGCATTTGATGGCCGAACAGGCGTTCCGCCAGGAAGCGCTGCTCAACCCGCGCCTGGCCGGGTTGGTGCGCTCGCATCAGCAAATTCTGTTGCAGGGCTCCTGCCAGCTCTTCCAGGTATTGGGTTCCCGCGAGCCGCAACAGGATGCCAAAGTGTTGACGGCTATAATCGGACGGATGGAATATCAGGGCCTGCTCAACGACGCCGAACCGGTCGCCGAAGAGGAAATGCTCGGCATACTTACGCGTTATATGCATTTGGTGCTGGCGTCGGTATAACGCGATCCCTGTAGGAGCAGCCTGCGGCAGCGCCTACAAAAGCCGTGTGTGTTCAAAGGGAGTATTGAATGAAAGCCTGGCGTGTCGTCGTGATCGCCTTGTCGTTCCTACTGCTCAGTGGCTGCCTGGTGACCTTCAAGGAACCGCTGCCCACGAGCGAGCCCGCGCCCAAAGGGTTGATCGGCAAATGGACCAGCACCAACGCCTGGGGTGAGCCAGTCAACCTGGAACTGACCCGCGTCGGCGACAATCGCTATCAGGCGGTCAGCTACTTCCGCGCCAAATCCAAGGAGCGTGAAGCCTATCCGTTCACCGTGGCGCGCCATGGCAGTCGCTGGTATTTCTCGGCGAAGGTGCCGGCACAGTTCGGTGGGAACTTCACCATCGGCGGGTTTGAACTCACCGACAAGCATGAGCTGGTGGTGTACAACCTCGACCTTGAACAAATCAAACAGGCGCTGGGACAAAAAGTCCTCGGCGGCCAAAACTTTCAAACCGACGACGGCGATGGCGTGTTGATCGAGAGCAGCATGGACCAGGTGTCCGCGTACCTCGACGACCCGGCCAATTCCGACGTGTTCGTCGAAGTGGTGCGTTACCAGCGCCAGGCCAAAGCCAAATAAATCCAGCGCATAACGGTTTCAACAGGAGTTTAGGGTGGACGATTACCAGCAGTCGATACGCATTTTGTCCGATCGCATTGTGCTGGCGCAGACGCCGATCCGCGTGCTCGATGCGGTCAAGTGGGACGACAACATTCGCAAGGGTTTCCTCAAGGCCAAGGGCAAGGAAATGCCGGCGGTGGACCGCGACTATTACCTCAACCGGCCACTGGCGTTCGACTCCAGCAAAGTGAAGCTGGAGTTCCAGAACATCGAGCGCGACATCACCCGTCAGCTCGGCCAGTTCAACCCGGTTGGCCAGATCATGCGGCGCATGTGCAAGGAATACCGCATGGTGGTGCGCATGCTCGAAGCGCGCGGCACCGAAGATTTCGGCCTGATTTCCCAGGAGTTGTACGGCGCTGCGTCCGATGCGTTCCACGCCGGTGACCCGACCTTGTCCGACCTGGGCTTGATGCTCTCCGATTACCTGAACAACATCGATGGCCGTGGCGATCTCAAGGACGAACCGAAAACCCTGACCGCCAAGGACGCCGTCCACTTGCTGCAAACCCGTTTGAACAAGGTGTTCGGCGAGGCCGAGGAAACCATTCGGGTGTTCGAGTCCGACGGGATTGTGGCCGACGCGGCAGCGGGTGCCGACTACATCAAGATCCGCGCCGACGCGATGTTCAACGATCGTGACGTGCGGGCGCTGGAAGTTCATGAGGGATTGGTGCATGTCGGCACCACGCTCAATGGTTTGAATCAACCGATCTGCACCTTCCTCGCCAAAGGTCCGCCCTCGTCGACGGTGACCCAGGAAGGGCTGGCGATCCTGATGGAAATCATCACCTTCGCCTCCTACCCGAGTCGCCTGCGCAAACTGACCAACCGCACCCGTGCCATTCATATGGTGGAGGAGGGCGCCGATTTCCTGCAGGTGTTCGAGTTCTTCCGCGAGCAAGGCTTCGAGATGCCCGAGAGCTACAGCAACACCAGTCGCGTTTTCCGCGGTTCGGTGCCGACAGGTCTGCCATTTACCAAAGACTTGTCCTACCTCAAGGGCTTCATCATGATTTACAACTACATTCAACTGGCCGTGCGCAAAGGCAAGCTGGAGCAGATCCCGCTGTTGTTCTGCGGCAAGACCACGCTGGAAGACATGCGCACGTTGCGTCAGTTGGTGGATGAAGGTCTGGTGGTGCCGCCCAAGTACCTGCCGGAACAGTTCCGCGACTTGAACGCGCTGTCGGCGTGGATGTGCTTCTCGAACTTCCTCAACCATTTGAGCCTGGACCGGATTGAGGCGGATTACTCCAACATTTTGTAAGACCAGTGATGTCCCCTGTGGGAGCGAGCTTGCTCGCGATGGCGTCATGACATTCAACATGGATGTTGGCTGAACCACCGCTATCGCGAGCAAGCTCGCTCCCACAGGGTTATGTGTTCACCCCTCATTTCTTGCGAGGTTTCACCGGATGAGAATCCTCGGCACCCTCTGCCTTCTGCTGGCCCTGAGCGGTTGCAGCTCCTTGCTGTTCTACCCCGAACCCGGCCAGTTGTTCACCCCGGAAAAAGCCAAGCTCGAATACCGCGACGTGACCCTTACCACCGCCGATGGTGTCCGGCTGCACGCTTGGTGGCTGCCGGCGAAAAAGGGAGTGGAGGTCAAAGGCACGGTGCTGCACCTGCACGGCAACGGCGGCAATTTGCCGATGCATCTGGGCGGAAGTTGGTGGTTGCCGAAAGAAGGTTATCAAGTGTTGCTGGTGGACTATCGCGGCTACGGTTTGTCCGAAGGCGAACCGAGTTTGCCGGCGATCTACCAGGACATCGACGCTGCATTCAAATGGCTCGACCAGGCGCCCGAGGTCAAGGGTAAGCCGCTGATCCTGCTCGGGCAGAGCCTTGGCGGGTCGATGGCCGTTCACTACCTCGTGCAACATCCCGAGCGACAAAAGCAGCTCAAGGCATTTGTCATGGATGGCGTGCCCGCCAGCTACCGCAGCGTCGGTCAGTTTGCCCTGAGTAATTCATGGGTGTTCTGGACGTTCCAGGTGCCGTTGTCCTGGTTGGTGCCGGACGGCGACAGCGCCATCAACTCCATGGCGCAGCTCAACGGCGTGCCGAAACTGATCTACCACAGCATTGACGATCCGATCGTGCCTCTTTCCAACGGCATCCGTCTGTATCAAGCTGCGCCGCCGCCGCGAGTCCTGCAACTGACGCGGGGCGGGCATGTGCAGACATTCGCTGACCCGGTCTGGCGCAAAGTCATGCTGCGCTATCTCGAAGACCCGCAGCATTTCGATGGTCTGCGCCGGCTGGGTGAAATTCCCAATTACCCGGCACCCCAGAATTCAGAAAATGAACCAGAGAGTCCGCAATGAGTGAAGAACGTAACGCCATCCCGCTGATCATCACCGGTATCTGCAGCATCCTCGGCACCGTCGCTGCCCTGTGGTGGTACGGCTACCTGCACTTCGCCAAACCTGAGGATGCGTTGCGGCTCAACGAATTCACCATGCTCAAGACCGTGCCGGGCGAAGACTACAAAGTCTCCCTGGAACCGGCCGCGCAAGTGGCGCAGTGCATCGATGGTGTGCTGGTGTTATTCGACACCGAACAGAAAGGCCTGACCGGCGTGTTGATCAACGACCGGAAAAAAGCCGTGCGCTGCATGGGCCAGGAAACGCCGCAGAAGCTGGAGCAGTGAGGTTGTAGGTCTAAGCTGCGAACATCGTGTCGAACGCTGACAAGGTGTTCGCAGCTCCTGCGTTATCGCTTAACTGTGAATGGGCGTTTTACGGTCCATGCAGACATTCTGAAGTTAATGGATTGTTGTGTTGAGAAAGAGTGTTCGCCGGTACTTAACTCGGCAGAGGCGGGTACAGACCAAGCTCCTTGCGCATCTACAATGGTGGCGAATTGTAGGACCGTCAGGTTTTTGAATACGCGTATGGAGATTTTGGCCCCAGGTTCACCGTGCCCCGAGAATACAGGGGTTGTACCTACTATGGCTTGCGGCGCAGGTGCTTGCGTAACAGGTTGAGGCATTGGCTGGTCGCAATCAGGCGCTGTCTCGCGGTTTACAGCTACAGATACTGTGGCCCCAGAAGGATCGCTCGTGCACATCTTGACGGTGATCCCTGCCGTTACGTCATCAAGGGTTTTTCCTTTTACTAATGTCGGATCAGTCGTCGAGGCTGTTTCCGGGGTGCCATCGAGTTGAGTATTTACAAGCGAGCTTGCGATCGTGGTGTATCTCACCCAAACACCATTCACTCGATTATCGGTAGGTGGAAAATCATCGTAGATAGTCGGCTTGCGGTACTCCAGCGCGATTTGACTGGGCGTCAAACCGGTACGATTGATGCGATAAAGTTGCGGTCCGACCTGACCCAGTACGCCTAGGCGATACAGGCCAGAACGCTCGATTACAGCAGACTGAGATTTATCCAGCCAGCCGGAGTAACTGCGGTTACTTGCAGGGTAGAGTGTTCCTCCGCCTGAAACCGAATCCCCTGTGTCTCCGTAAGGGATTGTTGTGCACCCAGTAGGAGCCTCAACAGTCTCACCATCCCGAGGACAATTTGTATATGTCTGACCATGGGAGTATCCGAGATTGTGCCCAAACTCATGTTTGTAAACTTGGGGACTGGCGCTCTGACCGTAAACACCGATGATTCTCCCGGGCACATACGCAGAGGCTGATCCTCCACAGTCAATAATATTGATCAGATAGGAAAAGCTAGAGGGTAATAGCCCGTGTGCTAGCGCTGCTTTGTTGCCTTCTGCAGTCGCCAGACTCATCGGCAAAGGTGTACCGCCTTTGCAAATATCCGGTCGAGGACCGGAGGTATATTCAATAACTCGTCCTGTCAGGCTCAGCTTTCCATACGAGGCGGCCAGAACATAAGAGTGTAGTGAGTCAGGATCCGTTGAGAGCGTGTGTTTCTCGATCAAGTTCTTGTTTAGCGCGTCGCCATCCTGCCAATGAATCACGCTCACCAGGACCCTTCTGGTCCCCACCACAGAACGTTGATCGATACTTGGAATCGGTAGCGAGGTCTCGCTGGATATGGCGTCTCTCTCGTCGTACAAGAAGTCGTTGGAGGGGGACTGATTTGTAGAGGGGCCATCGGGTTGAGCGCAACCCGCCAGGATCAGTGGAATAAAGAACAGTACTTTCCGACGCATCGTGTCCGCTCCAAACGCACAGAGATTTGTGGTGGAGCCAAACTAAATTCGGTACTGAGAACTGGATACTGTCATTAATGACAGATCCGACAGTTGGTAGTGCTAATGCACAAGCATACACCCCGCCCAATCGAATTCAGGCGGGGCGTATGTTTGTTCGGTATCCAGTTACTGCGTATAAGAACTCACCGCCGAACGCGGAATCACTGGCTGGTTATCATTGGAGATCGTCACTTCAACCCGACGATTCTGTGCCCGCCCCGACGTGCTGGTGTTATCCGCCACCGGGTATTCCTTGCCGTAACCCTGAGCGACGATACGGGTCGGATCGACGCCCATCTTCACCAGCGCCATGCGCACGGAGCTGGCGCGGCGTTCCGACAGTGACTGGTTGTGCGACGCCGTACCGGTGCTGTCGGTATAGCCCTCGACGATTACTTTGCGATCAGGGTTCTCCTGAAGGTACTGCGCCAGTTTGTTGATGTTCATCAGCCCGTTGGATTTCAGCTCGGCCTTGTCGGTGGCGAACAGCACGTCACCGAAGGTCACCAGCGTACCGCGATCGGTCTGCTTGGCATTGAGGCTGTCCTGCAACTGTTTGATCTGCTGATCGCGAGCATCGAGGCGCGCCTGGGCCCGTTGCGCGGAAGCGTTTTTCAGATTGGCTTCAGCGGTGCGCAGGGCGATGGTTTGCTTCGCCACTTCAACGCGCTGGTTGGTCAGATAGGCCAGTTGGTCCACTTTGGCCTGATCTTCCTTGTCCAGATAAGCCTTGTCGGCTTTGTCCAGATAATCGCTCGCTTCCTTGGTTTCCAGCGCCGCGACTTTGCTCGCCTGCGGGTTGGCTTGCAGGCCGGAATAGTTGGTGCGGGCCTGTTCAAGGTTGGCATTCGGTGGTGTCGAACATGCCGCCAAGGCAACGCTTGCGGCCAGCAGGGCAGGGATCATCAATTGTTTGGAATTCATGGTTTCGTCCTTTTAGTCGATTAAGAAAAACGTCAGGCCGCGCCCGTTACTGAACGGTGCGCTGGCTTTCCTGACGCAGTTCCTGAACGCCTTTCTGAGAGTCCTTCACAGACTGTTCTGCCTTCATTGCCTGGGCTTTGCGCTCGGCTACGCGAGCATCCCACTCAGCCTGTTCGGCGAGCATGCGGGCCTGGTCGTATTTTTTGTCATGCATGGCGATTTCGGCTTGTTTGAGCTTGTCCTGCGCCGCCTTCATTTCCACAGCGGAGAACTCGGTGCCGCCGGCGCTGACGGCGTCGTTGACCGCAGACTCGGTGACAGCGAATTGCTCGGTTGGCGGGTTGCCGGCGCAACCGGCCAGCACGAGGCTGCCACCGATGGCCAGGGCAGCCATTTTCAGGCCATGCAGCGGGGTGAACGAGGATTTGCCAGTTCGGGTTTTCATGGTCTTCAACTCCATTGGACTAACTCCTGAACAACGTGAACATCCATCCTGGGCAAGGAGCCGCAACCGTCATTTTCGGGTCGTTTTGAAACGGCCGTCCCAGGCGTGGTTACTTGGGTTGACCCGAGGCGTTTTTTGAAAGTTCAGAGAAATTAGCCGGCTATCGAAAAAACCGTGATCGAATCGACAGGGCTCTAAAAGCGAAATTGTGGGAGCGAGCTTGCTCGCGATAGCGGTGTATCAGTCGACATAAATGTTGAATGTCAGACAGCTATCGCGAGCAGGCTAAGGGAATGGAATCAATGTTTCTGCTTGTCGTTGCCCGCGGACAAATCGTGCAGATGACGCCGCGACAACGCGAGAAAACGCGGGGTCGGGCCGATGTCTTCGTACAGCGGGTCGCCTTCTTCATCGGTGGCAACCACCGTCGAGCCTTTCACATACGGGAAGCTCTTTTCGAGCTCTTCCAGGGCGGCGCCGATCAGCTCGCCGAGCAGTTCTTCGGGATGCCGTTTGGGGTACATCTCGGTAATCGCCGCCAAACGTGCGGCGGCTTCGACGTCCAGGTGAATCGTGTAGCCAGTCTTGGTCAGGCGACCCTTGGCGTTTTCTTCCCAATGTTGGGCAAGTTCACGGATTTTCATAATGACCTCATGACGCGCCTGCTCGTGGCAGGTCGGGAGAGTGTCCGGCGTTGGCCGGCGACAGCCGTGGTACGGCTTACTCTTCAGACTAGCTTCAACACACAAGGTTTACAGGCCCTTCGTCGTCTGGCTTGTAAGTAGCCGTCTGGAGCGGCACTCTTGAGGTTCTAGGCCGCCCGGATTCTTTGCTGGAGAACTGCTGATGACCGATATTGATGCACGCTTGCGCGAGGACGTTCACCTGTTGGGTGAACTGCTGGGCAACACCATTCGTGAACAGTACGGGGACGACTTCCTCGACAAAATCGAGCAGATCCGCAAGGGTGCCAAGGCAGACCGTCGCGGTTCCATGGATGCCGAGCTCAGCGCCAGCCTCAACCAGTTGACCGAAGACGAATTGCTGCCGGTGGCGCGGGCGTTCAATCAGTTTCTCAACCTGGCCAACATCGCCGAGCAATACCAGCTGATTCATCGTCGCGAAGAGTCCCAACAGGCACCGTTCGAGTCTCGGGTGCTGCCGGAACTGCTCGCACGCCTGCGTGCCGAAGGTCATGGCGCCGAAGCCCTGGCCCGGCAACTCGGGCGACTGGAAATCGAACTGGTGCTGACCGCGCACCCGACCGAAGTTGCGCGCCGCACGCTGATCCAGAAATACGACGCCATCGCCGCACAACTGGCTGCCCAGGATCACCGCGACCTGACCAGCGCCGAGCGCGAAAAGATCAAATCAACGTTGCAGCGCCTGATCGCCGAAGCCTGGCACACCGAAGAAATCCGCCGCACGCGTCCGACCCCGGTCGATGAAGCCAAATGGGGTTTCGCGGTGATCGAGCATTCGTTGTGGCAGGCGATTCCCAATTATCTGCGCAAGGCTGATCAGGCCCTGCACGCCGCCACCGGCCTGCGTTTGCCGCTGGAGGCCGCGCCGATCCGCTTTGCTTCGTGGATGGGCGGCGACCGCGATGGCAATCCCAACGTGACGGCATCTGTAACCCGTGAAGTGCTGCTGTTGGCGCGCTGGATGGCGGCCGATTTGTACCTGCGCGATGTCGATCACCTTGCCGCCGAACTGTCGATGCAGCAGGCCAGCGACGAACTGAAAGCCAAGGCGGGCGACAGCGCCGAACCCTATCGGGCCGTGCTCAAACAACTGCGCGAACGCCTGCGTGCCACGCGTAATTGGGCGCACACCGCGCTGTCGGCGCCGACGCCTGCACCGGCCGACGTGCTGCAAAACAACCGCGAACTGCTCGATCCGCTAGAGCTGTGCTACCACTCGCTGCATGAGTGCGGCATGGGCGTGATTGCTGACGGTCCGTTGCTCGATTGCCTGCGTCGGGCGGTGACGTTCGGCCTGTTCCTGGTGCGACTCGATGTACGCCAGGACTCGTCGCGGCATAGCGCAGCGATGACTGAAATCACCGACTACCTCGGCTTGGGCCGTTACGAGGATTGGAGCGAAGAAGAACGCATCACTTTCCTGACACGTGAACTGAACAACCGTCGGCCATTGCTGCCAGCCCATTACAAACCGTCCGCCGACACCGCCGAAGTGCTGGCAACTTGCAGGGAAGTCGCCGCTGCGCCGGGAGCATCCCTCGGGTCGTACGTGATCTCCATGGCCGGTGCCGCTTCCGATGTGCTGGCGGTGCAACTGCTGCTCAAGGAATCCGGCGTGTTGCGGCCGATGCGCGTGGTGCCGCTGTTCGAAACCCTGGCCGACCTCGACAACGCCGGCCCGGTGATCGAAAAACTGCTGTTGCTGCCGGGATATCGCTCGCGCCTGCAAGGGCCGCAGGAAGTGATGATCGGTTATTCCGACTCGGCCAAGGACGCTGGCACCACCGCAGCGGCGTGGGCGCAGTACCGGGCGCAGGAGCGTCTGGTGGACATTTGCCGTGAGCAACAAGTGGAACTGCTGTTGTTCCACGGTCGCGGCGGCACCGTCGGCCGTGGTGGCGGTCCGGCGCATGCGGCGATTCTGTCGCAGCCACCGGGTTCGGTGGCGGGGCGTTTCCGTACCACCGAGCAGGGGGAAATGATTCGTTTCAAATTCGGCCTGCCGGATATCGCCGAGCAAAACCTCAATCTGTATCTGGCCGCGGTTCTCGAAGCGACCTTGCTGCCACCGCCACCGCCGACACCTGAATGGCGCCACTTGATGGACGAATTGGCCGCCGACGGGGTCAGTGCTTACCGCGCCGTGGTGCGGGAAAATCCGCAGTTCGTCGAGTACTTCCGCCAGTCGACCCCGGAACAGGAATTGGGCCGCTTGCCGTTGGGCAGTCGTCCGGCCAAACGTCGCGCCGGCGGAATCGAGAGCCTGCGGGCAATTCCGTGGATCTTCGGTTGGACCCAGACGCGCCTGATGCTGCCGGCCTGGCTGGGCTGGGAAGCGGCGCTGAGCAAGGCGCTGGAACGCGGCGAGGGCGAGTTGTTGGGGCAGATGCGCGAGCAGTGGCCATTCTTCCGCACCCGCATCGATATGCTGGAAATGGTCCTGGCCAAGGCTGACGCGGACATCGCGCGGTCCTACGATGAGCGTCTGGTCGAACCGGATCTGTTGCCATTGGGCGCGCACTTACGCGACCTATTGTCGCAGGCGTGCTCCATCGTCCTGGGGATGACCGGTCAGTCGCAACTACTGGCACATAGCCCAGCCACCCTGGAATTCATCCGTTTACGCAACACCTACCTCGACCCGCTTCATCTATTGCAGGCCGAGTTGCTGGCGCGTTCGCGGCAGCAGGAAGTGGCACAGGGCAGCCCGGTGGAACAGGCGTTGCTGGTGTCTGTGGCGGGGATTGCCGCCGGTTTGCGGAATACCGGCTAAGGTTTTTGCCGTGGGGTCAGGCATCCGGCGCAGGCGTCGGATGCCGTTGTGTGGCGAGTGCAAAAGTGCTGCAAGGCGACAGTTAATGATGGGGTTGCGACTTGGGTCACTCCGTCGCGGGGTCACGTGAGGCGCAGGTTTCTCCGACTTTTGGCGGCTTGTGTGGTCCGGGCCCGCTGTGTATCTTGATCAGCCTTTTGGCCGTTTGGGCGGCCACGACCCTATTTTTGAGATTGGCCCCACGAGGCGAATCTGACGTTATCTATATAAAAAATTGAGGAGCACATCGATGCGCGTCATTCTGCTGGGAGCTCCCGGGGCCGGTAAAGGTACTCAGGCTAAGTTCATCACCGAGAAATTCGGCATTCCGCAAATCTCCACCGGCGACATGCTGCGTGCCGCGGTCAAGGCCGGCACCGAGCTGGGCATCAAGGCCAAGGGCATCATGGATGCTGGCGGTCTGGTCTCCGACGACCTGATCATCGCACTGGTCAAGGACCGTATCGCTCAGTCCGACTGCGCCAACGGTTTCCTGTTCGACGGTTTCCCGCGCACCATTCCTCAGGCTGAAGCCTTGGTGACTGCCGGCGTCGAGCTGGACCACGTGGTCGAAATCGCCGTCGATGACGAAGAAATCGTTCAGCGTATCGCCGGTCGCCGCGTTCACGAGGCCAGCGGCCGCGTGTACCACACCGTGTACAACCCGCCGAAAATCGCCGGTAAAGACGACATCACCGGTGAAGAACTGGTACAGCGCAAGGACGACACCGAAGAAACCGTGCGTCATCGCCTGTCCGTTTACCATTCGCAGACCAAGCCGCTGGTGGATTTCTACCAGAAGCTGTCCGCTGCCCAGGGCAAGCCGAAGTACAGCCACATCGCTGGCGTAGGCTCCGTTGAAGCGATCACTGGCAAGGTGCTTGAAGCTCTGAGCTGAAAAGTCTGAATCGCTTCATCTTCTACGGCCCGCTTGCGGGCCGTAGTTGTTTATACTGACGCACTTTTTTCTGACCTCTTGTTACGGAAACATCGATGAGCACCTTGCTGGCCCTGGACACCGCGACCGAAGCTTGCTCCGTTGCCTTGCTGCATGACGGCAAAGTCACGAGCCATTACGAGGTGATCCCGCGCCTGCATGCGCAGAAGCTGCTGCCGATGATCCAGCAATTGCTCGCCGATGCCGGGACGACGCTGCAAGCGGTCGATGCCATCGCGTTCGGTCGCGGGCCAGGCGCATTTACCGGTGTGCGGATTGCCATCGGTGTAGTGCAAGGCTTGGCGTTTGCGCTGGATCGCCCGGTGTTGCCGGTGTCGAACCTGGCCGTATTGGCCCAGCGCGCGTACCGCGAACATGGCGCCAGCCAGGTCGCAGCCGCCATCGATGCACGCATGGACGAGGTGTATTGGGGCTGCTACCGCGAGACGGCGGGGGAGATGCGACTGGTCGGCGCTGAAGCGGTATTGCCGCCCGAGTCGGCCGCACTGCCGGCTGATGCCAGCGGCGAATGGTTCGGCGCTGGCACGGGTTGGGGCTATGCCGAGCGCATCGCCGTCAACCTGAGCGGTCAGGATGCAGGCATGTTGCCGCATGCCGAAGACCTGCTGACTCTGGCGCGGTTTGCCTGGGCGCGTGGTGAGGCGATCGTGGCGGATGAAGCGCAGCCGGTTTATCTGCGCGATAAAGTGGCGACGCCTAAAGCGCGTTAAACCTTGAAAGATCGCAGCCTTCGGCA
>NZ_JBSVXD010000041.1:0-36275 GCF_054070755.1 Pseudomonas sp. SDO5591_S426
TACATAAGCTCATTCCCCTATAGGAGCTGCCGAAGGCTGCGATCTTTTGATCTTTATGAAATTTAGATATGTAAACGCGACACGGAAATGTCGCGCATCGGAATGTTCGCCCTCAAACAGTGCGTTTCCCGCCCAAATTCGTTAGGCTACTCGCCATTTTTGCGTCCGCGCCCACAAGGCAGCCACGCGCTAAAAGGGTTGGTCTCATACGGACCGACAGCATTTCCCTCACCCATAGGGAAATCCCTCTCTAAATTCCGATTCAGTAGTGTGGTATTTCCTTAATGAAAGTGTTGAAAGGCCAGGACATCCTGGCACTTGGTTTTATGACGTTTGCCCTGTTCGTCGGGGCTGGCAACATCATCTTCCCGCCTATCGTCGGTTTGCAGTCCGGGCCTCATGTCTGGATGGCGGCGCTGGGTTTCCTCGTCACCGCGGTCGGCCTGCCGGTGATCACCGTTGTAGCGTTGGCCAAGGTTGGTGGCGCAATGGATGCGTTAAGCAGCCCGATCGGTAAAGTGGCCGGTGGTGTGTTGGCAGCCGCTTGCTACCTCGCTGTTGGCCCGCTGTTCGCCACGCCGCGCACGGCGACCGTGTCCTTCGAAGTGGGCCTGGCGCCGCTGACCGGCGAGAGCCCGCTGGCGCTGTTCCTCTACAGCTCGGTTTACTTCCTGCTGGTGTTCTTCATCTCGCTGTATCCGGGCCGTTTGCTGGATACCGTAGGACGTTTCCTCGCACCGCTGAAGATCATCGCGCTTGCTGTTCTGGGCATCGCCGCATTCGCCTTGCCGGCGGGTGACATTGGCCATGCGACGCCTGAGTACGTGGCGGCACCGTTCTCCCAGGGCTTCATCAATGGTTACCTGACCATGGATACCCTCGGTGCCTTGGTGTTCGGCATTGTTATCGTCAACGCCATCCGTTCCCGCGGCGTCGAGTCGCCAGCACTGATCACCCGTTACGCGATCATCGCCGGTCTGATTGCCGGTGTGGGCCTGGCACTGGTTTACGTCAGCCTGTTCCGTCTCGGTTCGGGCAGCCATGAAGTGGCTGCCGGCGCGACCAACGGTGCGGCGGTGCTGCACGCTTACGTGCAACACACGTTCGGTTCGTTGGGCAGCGGTTTCCTCGCGGTGCTGATCTCCCTGGCGTGCCTGGTGACGGCGGTCGGTCTGACCTGTGCCTGCGCCGAATACTTCAGCCGTGTGCTGCCGCTGTCCTACAAGACGCTGGTGATCATTCTTGCTGCGTTCTCGCTGCTGGTGTCCAACCTGGGCCTGACCAAGCTGATTGCGTTCTCGATCCCGGTACTGACTGCGATCTACCCGCCGTGCATCGTTCTGGTGGCGTTGAGCTTCTGCAAGGACTTCTGGCATGAGCAGAGTCGTATTCTCGGCCCGGTGATGCTGGTGTCGTTCATCTTCGGCCTGATCGATGCCCTCAAGGGTGCTGGTCTGGCGGAGTGGATGCCGAGCCAGATGGCACACCTGCCGCTGAGCGAGCAAGGTCTGGCGTGGCTGGTGCCGTCGGTGATGACTTTGGTAGTTGCTGTAGTTTGCGACCGTCTGCTGGGCAAGCGCGAAGAAGCCTTGGCCTAAGTCGTTTCACGACCCACCACAAGCGGGTCTGGAGCAGAAACAGAAATGCCCCGTATCAATCGATACGGGGCATTTTTTTTATCTGGAGATGCGGTGCCTTTTTCGTTGGGCTAACGTCGAAGCCTTACCTGGAGGAGCAAGGCTTGCCCGCGATGGCGGTATAACATTCGATACCTTTGTTGATTGACGCACCGCCATCGCGGGCAAGCCATGCTCCTACAGGGGTCACCTATGCCAACATCTCACAGGGAATTGCATGTCGTTCATCCAAGCCAACCTGATCCACATTCTTGCCGCCGTCTGGTTCGTAGTCTGCTGGGGCGGTTACACCCGCTATGCCACCTGGAAGGGCCGCGACACCGCGTGCCTCGCCAGCGTTCTGCATCTTTACCGCGAAGACTGGATGCGCCGCATGTTGCTGCGTGACAACCGCATCGCGGACGCCAGCGTGATCGGCAATCTGGAACGCAACGCTTCGTTCTTTGCGTCCAGTACGCTGATTATCCTGGCCGGTATTCTCACGGTACTCGGCGCATCGGAGCGGGCGGTGTCGCTGTTGGCGGATATTCCGATGGTGCAACAGGCTTCCCAAGGCATGTCAGAGATCAAGTTGTTGTGCCTGGCCTTGGTGTTCGTCTACGCCTTCTTTACTTTCAGTTGGTGCATGCGCCAGTACAACTTCGCCGCCATTCTGGTGGGTTCGGCACCGATGGTCGGTGAACGGCATGTGTCCGAGCAGGAACGCAAGGCCTTTGCCGCCCGAGCGGCGCGGGTCATTTCCATGGCCGCCAACCAGTTCAACTTCGGCCTGCGCTCTTACTACTTCGGCATGACCATGCTGGCCTGGTTCGTCAGTCCCTGGTTGTTCATGTTGATGAGCGCGGGCGTGGTGTTCGTGCTGTATCGCCGCGAGTTTCACTCCGACGTCCTCGACGTGATGGTCTATACCCCTACAGAGGCGCCATTGCCCGAGGTGAATAGAGAGGCCGCTTGATGAGTATTCCATTCTGGTGTGTGTTCATCAGTGCCTTGCTGATTTACGTGGCGCGTATGCCCGTGAGCAAGGCCATGAAAGAGCAGGGCGGTTACAACAATCACTTGCCGCGCCAACAGCAGGCGCAACTCACAGGCTTGGGTGCCCGAGCGGTGGCGGCACATCAGAATAGTTTCGAAGCGTTCATACTGTTTGCGGTGGGTGTGTTGATGGCGCATACCACGCAGACCGCAGGATGGCTGATTGACTTGCTGGCGATCATCTTTGTGATCACCCGAGTTATCTACTTACTGTGCTATTGGAAAGATCTTACCTGGCAGCGCAGCCTGGTTTGGCTGGTTGGATTAGTCTGTTCGTTGTTGCTGATGATTAGTCCGACTTTTCGAACGATTTTGCTCTAACGCTGGCACTGCAACACAACCTCCAGACAAAAGAAAACCCGCACTCGGCGGGTTTTCTTTTATCACGCTAAAAACTGATTTAGTTTTTAGGTGCTGCTTCTTTTGCTGCGGCTTCGTTCGATTCGGCCTGATCTTTGGCGGCTTCGGCGTTTTCTTTCGCAGCGTCGTTCACTTTATCCTGAGCTTTGCTCATGTCTTGCTGAGCTTGCTCAGCATGTTTGGCAGCATCTTGAGCTTTGTCCTCGGATTTTTTATCGCAGGCAGCGAGACCGAGGGAAGCGGTCAACATCAAGGCAATAGCTAAAGTCTTACGCATGGGGTGTTTCTCCTTGTGGAAAATATCTATCTGGCCTTAAGAGCCCAGGCGTCAGGGTTAAGTTCCTCAAATTGTTCAGATATATAAGTTTGTTCTAACGCGGAACTTTTACCCTGACTGCTACTGCACTGTACGACTATTAAACAAGAGTATTTATCAAATGGCTGAAAACCCCATTTTTGAGCGGGCGACGCGATTTCTCTCGGCATTGCGACATTGTCAGGTCCTGGGTTTGAGGGTGCACAGCGCCAGCAGTGAAGGGCTCACCGTGGTGCTTCCATATAGCCCACATATCGTCGGCAACCCGCAGACAGGCGTCATTCATGGTGGCGCATTGACGTCGCTGATGGACACCGCTTGCGGCATGTCCACCCTCTGCGTGCTGCCGGAATTCGAGGTGTGCCCGACTCTCGATCTGCGTATCGACTACATGCACGCCGCCGAGCCAAATAAGGATGTCTATGGCTTCGCCCAGTGCTACCGGGTAACCACCGACGTGATCTTCGCCCGCGGCTTTGCCTATCAGGATGATCCCGGGCAGCCGATCGCCCATGTCGTGGGCACTTTCATGCGCATGGGTAAAAACATCAGGGGCACCAAGGGCTTTGGTGGCGCCATCGCCGGAGGTACGAAATGACTGATTTTCAAGAACAACTGCAAGCGGCCCATGAGAAGGGCGACTACAGCTCGCTGCTGCAATTGATTCCCTACGCCACGCTGATCGGCGTCGAATGCTCGCGAGTAGGAGATGAGTTGCTGTTTCGTCTGCCGGCCAACAAAGACAACATTGGTAACCCTTTATTGCCCGCGATCCACGGCGGTGTGATTGCCGGCTTCATGGAGCTGTCCGCCGCGTTGCATCTGCTGATTGCTACCGGTTCGCCGGGTGTACCGAAGATTATCGACTTCTCCCTGGATTACCTGCGTGCCGGCCAGTTCCGCGATACCTGGGCTCGCTGCCAGGTTTGCCGCCAAGGGCGACGCGTGGCCAACGTGGCGATTACCGCCTGGCAAAGCACCGAAGGCGAGCCGATTGCCACGGCCCGGGCGCATTTCAAACTTGAGGAGCCCTTGAAATCCTGAACTCAGCCCCCAACTCTGATGACAACCCGCCGCCGACCGCTCAAGGTCGCGGCCAATGCCATCTGATTGGAGTTTGATGACCATGAGTGTGGAAACTCAAAAGGAAACCCTGGGCTTCCAGACCGAGGTAAAGCAGCTGCTGCACCTCATGATCCATTCGCTGTATTCCAACAAGGAAATTTTCCTTCGCGAATTGATCTCGAACGCCTCTGACGCTGTAGACAAATTACGTTTCGAAGCGCTGTCCAAGCCAGAACTGCTGGAAGGTGGCGCCGAGCTGAAAATCCGCGTGAGTTTCGACAAGGACGCTAAAACCGTCACCCTCGAAGACAACGGTATCGGCATGAGCCGCGAGGATGCGATTACGCACCTGGGCACCATCGCCAAATCCGGCACCGCCGATTTCATGAAGCACCTGACCGGCGACCAGAAGAAAGACTCGCACCTGATCGGCCAGTTCGGTGTCGGTTTCTACTCCGCATTCATCGTCGCCGACAAAGTCGACGTGTACAGCCGTCGTGCCGGCAGCGCCGCAAGCGAAGGCGTGCACTGGTCGTCCAAGGGCGAAGGCGATTTCGAAGTTGCAACGATTGAGAAAGCCGAGCGCGGCACTCGCATCGTCCTGCACCTGAAATCCGCTGAAGACGAGTTTGCCGATGGCTGGCGTCTGCGCAACATCATCAAAAAGTACTCCGATCACATCGCCTTGCCGATCGAGTTGCCGAAAGAAGTGGCAGCCGCCGAAGGCGAAGAGCAACCGGCCGTTGAGTGGGAAACCGTCAACCGCGCCAGTGCCCTGTGGACCCGTCCGCGTACCGACATCAAGGACGAGGAATACCAGGAGTTCTACAAGCACATCGCTCACGACTTCGAAAACCCGCTGAGCTGGAGCCACAACAAGGTCGAAGGCAAGCTGGAATACAGCTCGCTGCTGTACGTGCCGAGCCGTGCTCCGTTCGATCTGTACCAGCGTGAAGCGCCGAAAGGCCTGAAGCTGTACGTGCAGCGCGTGTTCGTCATGGATCAGGCCGAGTCGTTCCTGCCGCTGTACCTGCGCTTCATCAAAGGTGTGGTGGACTCCAACGACCTGTCGCTGAACGTGTCGCGGGAAATCCTGCAGAAAGACCCGATCATTGACTCCATGAAGTCGGCGCTGACCAAGCGCGTGCTCGACATGCTGGAAAAACTGGCGAAGAACGAGCCTGAGCAATACAAAGGTTTCTGGAAAAACTTCGGTCAGGTCATGAAGGAAGGCCCGGCAGAAGATTTCGCCAACAAGGAAAAAATCGCCGGTCTGCTGCGTTTCGCATCGACCAACGGCGACGAAGGCGAGCAGGTTGTTGGCCTGGCCGAATACCTGGCACGCGCCAAGGAAGGTCAGGACAAGATTTACTACCTGACCGGCGAAACCTACGCACAAGTCAAAAACAGCCCGCACCTGGAAGTCTTCCGCAAGAAAGGCATCGAAGTGCTGCTGCTGACCGACCGTATCGACGAGTGGCTGATGAGCTACCTCAACGACTTCGACGGCAAGAGCTTTGTCGACGTGGCGCGCGGTGACTTGGACCTTGGCAACCTGGATTCGGAAGAAGACAAGAAAGCCGCGGAAGAAGTCGCCAAGGCCAAAGAAGGTCTGGTTGAGCGTCTGAAAACCGCGCTGGGCGAATCTGTAGCCGAAGTGCGGGTTTCCCATCGTCTGACCGACTCTCCGGCGATCCTCGCCATCGGCGAGCAGGACCTGGGCCTGCAGATGCGTCAGATCCTCGAAGCCAGCGGTCAGAAGGTTCCGGATTCGAAGCCGATCTTCGAATTCAACCCGGCTCACCCGCTGATCGAGAAGCTCGACAACGAGCAGAGCGACGAGCGCTTCGGCGACCTGTCGCACATCCTCTTTGATCAGGCGGCCCTGGCGGCCGGCGACAGCTTGAAAGATCCGGCAGCGTATGTGCGTCGTCTGAACAAGCTATTGGTTGAGCTATCGGCTTAACTGCGTTGCAAGAAAACCCGCTTCGGCGGGTTTTTTCATTCTGGTGTTCAATTATCAGGAGTCAGAAATGAGCCAAATCACTGTACGTTCCGTGGCCTATCAGATTGATGGTCAATCCTATGAAAGCCGTCTGGCCTTCGATGCGGACCATAAAGGTCCGCGTCCGGGTTTGTTGATGGCGCCGAACTGGATGGGCGTCAGCGCCGGAGCGGAGGAGATCGCCAAGTCAGTGGCGGCCAAGGGTTACGTGGTGCTGATCGCGGACCTCTACGGTCAATCGGTTCGTCCGACGAACAATGACGAGGCGGGCGCGGCGATGATGCCGTTGAAGAATGACCGTCCGTTGTTGCGCAAGCGGATGCAAGTGGCATTCGAACAGCTGCAGGGTCAGGGCGAAGCCGCGGTTGATACCTCGAAGCTGGCGACCTTCGGTTTCTGCTTTGGCGGTTGCTGCGCCCTCGAATTCGCCCGTACCGGTGCGCCGGTGAAGGCGGCGGTTTCGTTCCATGGCACGTTGGACACGCCGAATCCGGCTGATGCGAAAGACATCAAGGGTAAGGTCCTGGTGCTGCACGGCGCCTCCGATCCATTGGTGCCGAAAGAGCAACTGCCGGCGTTCGAAGATGAAATGAATGCGGCGGGCGTGGATTGGCAGCTGCTGAGCTACGGCGGTGCATTCCACTCGTTCACCGATCCGCACGCGAATGTGCCGGGGATGATGATGTACGACGCCAAGGTCGCTGCCCGGGCGTTCACTTCGATGCATAACTTGCTGGATGAAGTGTTCAAGGGCTGAGCATGATTTGGCCGGTGTAAGTGCGGGCCTCATCGCGAGCAAGCTCGCTCCCACAGGGTTCGGTGGTGTACACGATCACATCATTCACTGTGGGAGCGGGCTTGCCCGCGAAGGCGGCCTGGCAGGCGATGTAGAACTCAGGGCAACTCGATCCTCTCAACTTCCCCCGGCACCGTCGGCCAATCCCCGGCCGCCCACTTGCGCCGCGCCTCATCAATCGCCGCCGGATCGCTCGCCACAAAATTCCAGTTGATCCGTCGTGGGCCGTCCAGTGGAGCGCCTCCAAACAGCACCGCATGCGTGTCGCTGTCAGCGGATAAAGTCATTTCCTCCCCGGCAGGCAAAACCACCAGCGAATGCGGCTCTATCACCTCGCCATCCAGTTGCGCTTCTCCGCTCAACACATACAGCGCGCGCTCTTCATGCTCGGTGGGGATCAGCAGCGTCGTGGCCGTTTGCAGGTTCAGTTCCGCGTACAGCGTAGGAGACAGCACCGGCACCGGCGATTCCAGGCAGAAGCCTGACCCGGCAATCATGCGGATCTTCACCCCGAGGTTATCGCTGACCGGCAACGTAGCGGCTGGGTGATGGCTGTAATGCCCCGGACCTTGTTCATGATCCTTCGGTGAGGCCAGCCAGATCTGCAAACCGTGCATCCTGAAACTTTGCTCCCACAACGGTTGCGGTGTGCGTTCAACGTGGGCGATGGCGCTGCCGGCAGTCATCCAGCTCACGTCGCCGGCATTGACCAACTGATCCGAGCCGAGGCTGTCCTTGTGCTGGATCTGGCCTTCAAACAGGTAGGTGAGGGTCGACAGGCCGATATGCGGGTGCTGGCGGATGTTCATACCTTTGCCCGCCGGATACTCGGTTTCGAGCATGTGGTCGAAAAACACGAACGGCCCGACGCTGCGGCACTTGGCTGACGGCAACGGGCGAAGAATCGGCTGGCCTTCGACATCTTCGGCGCGGGGGCGGATCACGAGCGGAGTGTTCATGGTGCATTCCAGGCTGAGCGGGTGATGCGGTCGAGCATAACCCGCTTGCGCAGACCTTGCCGCTATTGGCTGAACGCACCTTCGGAGAGATGGGTTTCGATGCTGACTTCGCTGGTGGTCATCAACTTGTGGATCGGGCAGCGATCGGCCACGCGGTGCAGTTCGTCACGCTGGGCATCGGTCAGTACACCCTTGAGGGTCAGTTTGACGTGGAGGGCGTATTTGCCTTTCTGCTCCTGGCTGTTGTCGCGCTTGACCTCGACGCCGACACCGGTGAGCGGGATGTCTTTTTTCTTCGCGTACATTTTCAGGGTCAGGGCCTTGCAGGCACCGAGGGCGGCGTCGAAGTAATCGTGCGGCTCCGGCGCCGATCCCTCGCCGCCCGACGCTACAGGCACATCGGCAAAGAGTTCGTGGTCATCGATCTGGACGCTGTGACGAAAACCTTCAGCGGAAACGGTGTTGACGGTGACAGTCATGGGAAACCTCGCAGGCGACAGGAAAACTCATTCGATCAAAAAAGACCTTGAAGGTATAGAGCATGCCTGCGGGTGAGCGTTCCGGTTTTTTGCCCTGCATGAAAAAGCCCCGCGATTGCGGGGCTCCTTCGTATCAATTTGGATCAGTTGCCTTTGACAGCCTTGCCGTTGACCTTGCCGTCCAGGAGCATGATGTTGTACTCCTTGCCGTCGGTTTCGACCTGTTGCAGGCGGACCAGCAGGTAATCCCAATCCTTGGCGAACCACAGCACGGTGATGCGCTTGCTTTGTGTCGGGTCGCGCACGCGCTCGACCTTGATTGCATCGATCTGACCAGCCTTGGTGTCGACCTTTTCCGAACCCAGCACGCGGAAGTCATAGGTATCGACTTCGCCATCATCGACAACCTGATAGCTCATGCTTTTTTTGCCGGCGGCCACATCATGCTGCAGCGCCAGTTGATAGGTGGATTTGTCGACCATGCCGCGGTTCAGCGGAATGTTGACCGCGTCGCCACGATCGGTGCCGGTCACCTTTTTCGCGGCCCAGTCGAAGTCCAGGTCGGCTTTCTTGGCTTTACCCAGGCCGCCACGTTCGAAGTGGTAGGACTGTGGCAGCAAGGTGTCCTTGTCGACGGTCAGGGTGCTTTCTTCGGACAGGCTGGCGATCATCATCGAAGCCTTGAAGCTGAGCTTCCAGACGCCGTTGGCTTCCTTGGTCAGGCTGCGTTCGGCGGTGCCGCTCATGGGCAATTGCTTCCAGTCAGCGGTGTAGCTGGCGGAGAAGGGTTGAAGGTCTGCGGCCTGCGCGAAGGGCAAGGCAAGCAGAGCGCAAGCGAAGAGCAGGGCACGACGCATAAAATCTCCTAGATTCGAATCAAGTGGCCGCTGGCCGCGAGTAACTGTCCATCCAGTAAAGCACCCTGATCGCCGAGTGATAGCCGGCCTTCGGCAAACCAGCGCACGGCCATCGGGTAGATCAGGTGTTCCTGTACATGGACTCGCTGCGCCAGACTCTGCGGCGAGTCGTGCAACTCTACCGGTATTACTGCCTGTACGACCAGTGGTCCGCCATCGAGTTCCTCGGTGACGAAGTGCACGGAGCAGCCGTGTTCAGTGTCGCCGGCTTCCAGCGCGCGCTGATGAGTGTGTAACCCTTTGTATTTGGGTAGCAGCGAGGGATGGATGTTGAGCAGGCGACCCTGGTAATGGCGTACGAAATCAGCGCTGAGAATGCGCATGAAACCGGCCAGCACCACGAGTTTGGGATTGAATTCGTCGATCAGTTCGATCAGTGCGGCATCGAAGGCTTCGCGGCCCTCGAAAGCCTTGTGATCCAGGGAGCGGGTGTCGATACCCGCGTCCCTGGCACGTTGCAGGCCGTAGGCGTCGGCGCGGTTGGAAATCACCGCAGCGACGCGGACCGGGCTGTCGCCGGTCCGCGTGCTGTCGATCAAGGCCTGCAAGTTACTGCCAGTGCCGGACAACAGCACCACCACATCACAGGTCTGGTGCATCAATGAGCCTTGAGGTTCTTCAGTTCGACCTGAGCCGCGCCTTCGGCAGCGGTGGAGATCTGGCCGATGACCCAAGGCTGCTCGCCGGCTTCACGCAGGACGTTCAGGGCGGTTTCAACGTGCTCTTGAGCCACGCAGATGACCATGCCCACGCCGCAGTTCAGCACGCGGTGCATTTCGTTTTCGTCGACGTTGCCTTTCTCTTGCAGCCAGTCGAACACCGCCGGGCGGGTCCAGCTCGCCACGTCAACCACGGCTTGTGCGCCTTTTGGCAGAACGCGCGGGATGTTGTCCAGCAGGCCGCCACCGGTGATGTGGGCCATGGCTTTGACGGCGCCGGTTTCCTTGATCAGCTTAAGCAGCGGCTTCACGTAGATGCGGGTCGGGGCCATCAGCAGGTCGGTCAGCGGCTTGCCGTCGAGCTGGGTGTTTTCGATGTCGGCACCGGAGACTTCGATGATCTTGCGGATCAGCGAGTAACCGTTGGAGTGCGGGCCGGAGGACGGCAGGGCGAGCAGGGCATCGCCGGCAGCGACTTTGGAGCCGTCGATGATTTCGGACTTTTCCACCACGCCGACGCAGAAACCGGCCAGGTCGTAGTCTTCGCCTTCGTACATGCCAGGCATTTCAGCGGTTTCGCCGCCGACCAGGGAGCAGCCGGACAGCTCGCAGCCAGCGCCGATGCCGGTCACGACCTGGGTCGCGGTTTCGACGTTCAGTTTGCCGGTGGCGTAGTAGTCGAGGAAGAACAGCGGCTCGGCGCCGCACACGACCAGGTCGTTGACGCACATGGCAACCAGGTCAATGCCGATGCTGTCGTGCTTGTTCAGGTTCAGTGCCAGGCGCAGCTTGGTGCCGACGCCGTCAGTACCGGAAACCAGCACAGGCTGCTTGTAGCCGGCCGGGATTTCGCAGAGGGCGCCGAAACCGCCCAGGCCGCCCATGACTTCCGGGCGCGCAGTGCGCTTGGCGACGCTCTTGATGCGTTCGACCAATGCTTCACCGGCGTCGATGTCTACACCGGCGTCCTTGTAGCTCAGGGAGGGTTGCTTGCTCATGATCCAGGCCTTTAGGGGGGATTCAGGGGTAACGACCGAGTCCAGCGGGGCCGCCGAAATCGACGAAGGCGATTGCCTCACGCGAATTTCGAGGGTGCCCGGCTGTTGCCGGTCTGCGAAGGCGCGCGATTTTATCAGGCTTGAAGGGCAGCGGCCATCCTCAGGCCGACGGCAGGGGCATATCCGCCTAAAAAAACCGTAATTCTTTTACGTTGATGGCATCCTGCTGACCTGCGCAAGGTATCGCCATTAACCGTCTATCGTTATGACAGTGCGAAAACTTACCCAGGACGTGTGAATGTTTTGCGCCGGGCGATGGTCACAGCCTTGCTCGATCGTCTCATGCGATCTGTTCCAGCCGCTCTTGTCGTCAGGAATCTTCCATGCGTTTTTGTAAATTCTTGTTTGTGGGCTGTTTGTCATTGGTCAGCCTGGTCAGTCATGCCGAAACCGTCAAAGGCCTTTATCAAGTTCGCGAACCGGTCAGTGGCCAGTCGCCGGAAGAGCGCGACCAGGCGACCCAGCGCGCCCTCGATACGCTGGTCCTGCGCCTGACGGGCGACCCCAAGGCAGCGCAAAGTCCGGGCTTGGCGGCGGTCCGCAAAGAGCCGCAACAAATCATCACTCAGTTTGGCTATGACGCCGGACCGCCGGAAGTCCTGAAGATCGATTTCGATCCGAGTACCACCGAACAGGCATTGCGTCGTGCCGGGCTGGCCATGTGGGGCGCCAATCGGCCATCGATCCTCGGGTGGTGGCTGAACGACAACACCGATGGTTCGAGCCTGGTGGGCGATGGCCAGGCCAGTGCGGCCCCGCTGCGTCGTGCGGCGCAGCACCGTGGCTTGCCATTGCGTTTGCCACTGGCGGATTTGAATGAACAGATCGTCGCTACCGCACCAAATCTGGAAAGTGCTGATCCGGCGCCGCTGCGCAGCGCCTCGGAACGTTACAATGCCGACGCCTTGCTGGCGGTGCATGCTCGCGAAGAAGGTGGTCAGTGGCAAGCCAAGTGGCGTTTGTGGCTGGGCGATCAAAAAGAGGCGGGCAGTGTTCAGGGGGCGGATCAGGCAGCCGTGGCGGACGCCGTGATGCTGGCGGTCAACGAGCGACTGGCGCCGCGATTCGTCGCCAAACCCGGGGCTTCGACCCCGCAGTTGCTGGAAGTGAAAGGCATGAATCTTGAGCGTTATGCCACGCTGGGGCGTTTGCTTGAACCATTTGGCGGGCGTCCGCAAAGCGTCGATGGTGACCGCATTCTTTATCGGGTCAATGGCAGTGCCGAACAGTTGCGGGCGCAATTGTCGCTGGCGAAATTGCAGGAGGTCGCCGTGGAGTCGGCACCCGCTCCAGCCCCTGTGGCACCTGTTCCGCCAGCGGCTGACGGTACAGCGCCTCCAGTCGTAGCGCCTGCGCCGGCACCGACACCGCAAATGAGTTTCCGCTGGTAGGTTTTTCTTTCTTTATATAGAAGCAATGGAGTGGTTCATGGCCGATACGCGGCGTTGGTTCTGGTTGGGTGCAGTGGTCTTGCTCTGCGCGTTTATCTGGCTGTTGCATCCGATCCTCACGCCGTTCCTGGTGGCGTTGCTCCTGGCTTATCTGTTCGATCCGGTGGTGGATCGGCTGGAGAGGGCCGGGCTGTCGCGGACCTGGGGCGTGATCACGGTATTCGCGCTGTTCACCCTGATTGTCACCGCGCTGATGCTGGTGCTGGTGCCGATGCTCGCCAAGCAGTTGTTCCGTTTGTATGAGCTGGCGCCGCAGATGCTCGATTGGCTGCAGCACACCGCATTGCCATGGACGCAATCGAAATTCGGCCTGTCGGAAGGCTTCTGGAGATTCGACAAGCTCAAGGCAGCCATCAGCGAGCACATGGGGCAGACCACTGACATCGTCGGTGTGGTGCTGACGCAAGCCACGGCATCGGGCCTTGCGCTGATTGCCTGGCTGGCCAACCTGGTGCTGATTCCGGTGGTGAGTTTCTATCTGCTGCGGGACTGGGACCTGATGATGGCCAAGATCCGCAGCCTGTTGCCCCGTGATCGCGAAGAGCGCGCGGTGATGCTCGCCGGTGAGTGCCATGAAGTGCTCGGCGCTTTCGTTCGTGGGCAATTGCTGGTGATGGTGGCATTGGGCGTGATTTACGCCGCAGGCTTGATGCTGGTAGGGCTGGAGCTGGGGCTGTTGATCGGTCTGATTGCCGGTCTGGCGGCGATCGTGCCGTACATGGGTTTTGTCATCGGTATCGGTGCGGCCTTGATTGCCGGCCTGTTCCAGTTTGGCGGCGACCTGTATCCGATGGCGGGCATCGTCGCGGTGTTCATGGTCGGTCAAGCGCTTGAGGGTATGGTGCTGACGCCGTTATTGGTGGGGGATCGCATAGGGTTGCACCCGGTGGCGGTAATCTTCGCGATTCTGGCCGGTGGTGAATTGTTCGGTTTTACCGGTGTTTTGCTGGCGCTGCCGGTGGCGGCCGTGATCATGGTGCTGGTGCGCCATGTGCATGATTTGTATAAGGATTCAGATATCTACAGCGGTGTTGACGAGCCGGAGCTTTAGAAAGCTACGCAGGCAACCCGGATTGATCCCGGGTTGCCACCCGCAGCGCCAAAGAAACTGTCATAAAACCGGAGCGTCAATGCAAACCTTTGATTTTGCTTGTGGTCTGTCGCATTGTGCGGTCGGCTTCACGGGTATAAACTTCGCAAACTTTACACAGAGGCCACTAACGGTTCCTTTGGAACTGTTCAGTCAGCATGAAACCGATTCAGCTGCCCCTAGGTGTGCGTCTGCGTGACGACGCCACCTTTATCAACTACTACCCAGGCGCCAATGCCGCTGCACTCGGCTATGTCGAGCGGCTGTGCGAAGCCGACGCCGGGTGGACCGAAAGCCTGATTTACCTCTGGGGCAAGCATGGGGTAGGGCGCACGCATCTGTTGCAGGCCGCGTGCCTGCGGTTCGAGCAGATGGGTGAACCGGCGGTGTACCTGCCGTTGGCCGAGTTGATGGATCGCGGCATCGAAATCCTCGACAACCTTGAACAGTACGAGCTGGTCTGCCTGGACGACTTGCATGCAGTGGCAGGCAAAGCGGATTGGGAAGAGGCGCTGTTCCATCTGTTCAATCGTCTGCGTGACAGCGGTCGGCGTTTGCTGATTGCCGCGTCGACTTCACCGCGTGAATTGCCGGTGAAACTGGCGGACCTTAAATCCCGCCTGACCCTGGCGCTGATCTTCCAGATGCGCCCACTCTCCGACGAAGACAAATTGCGCGCCCTGCAACTGCGTGCGTCCCGTCGTGGTTTGCACCTGACCGACGAGGTCGGGCATTTTATTCTGACTCGCGGCACCCGCAGCATGAGTGCGCTTTTCGAATTGCTTGAACAGCTCGATCAGGCCTCCCTTCAAGCGCAGCGCAAGCTGACCATTCCCTTCCTGAAAGAAACCCTCGGCTGGTAGCTGAGCCCGGTAAATTCGGGGGTTGCAACGGTATTAGGCATATTTCAGGCGCCAGAAAATCCGCTTTCCTGCGCTGGGCAGGCCGCGCGAACGATCAAAATGGGCTTAAGCGCTTAGATGTAAACGAGAAACCGAGAAGTCACAAAAAGATCGATTGAATTTGCAAATGAGGTTGATAGCGGGCATAGTCTCGGCTTCTTTACAACTATCAGCCACGGTCGTGCCCATGCTAAATCGCTTTGCACCCCTCGTGCCTCTCGCACTCGTTACCCTGTTGTTCGGTTGCGCTGCTCACTCTCCAGTGTCGCAGCAAGCGCAACAACAGCAGGCTCAAAACTCGGTTACCGCCCAGTCTTCCGTTCGTTATCAAGACTCTCTTTACCAGGAAGAAGTGGCCACCGAAAAAGAACTGGCAGCCTTTGCCGACGGCAAGTCCTACCAGCTTCCGGTTCTGGCCGACAGCATCCTCGAACGCGGCATGTCCCTGATCGGTACCCGTTACCGTTTCGGCGGTACCTCTGAAGCCGGTTTCGATTGCAGCGGTTTCATCGGCTATCTGTTCCGTGAAGAAGCCGGCATGAACCTGCCGCGCTCCACCCGCGAAATGATCAACGTAGACGCACCACTGGTCTCGCGCAGCAAGCTTGAGCCGGGTGATCTGCTGTTCTTCGCAACCAACGGCCGTCGCGGTCGCGTGAGTCACGCCGGGATCTACCTGGGTGACAACCAGTTCATCCATTCCAGCAGCCGCCGCAGCGGTGGTGTGCGGATCGATAGCCTCGGCGACAGCTACTGGAGCAAGACCTTCATCGAAGCCAAGCGCGCACTCGCCATGGCTCCAGGTGCTTCCCCGATCGTCACCGCACGCAAGTAAGCGGACAGTTTGTAAGGTGAACTTAAAGTCTTACTTGAAGTTTGCCTGATAAGCGCTAGAATTCTGATCTATCAATGATGGCAAACCGCCTGCGTACTGCGCAGGCGGTTTTCTTTTCTGCGTCCCCAGCAGAAAAAAGCCGCAGCCAGATCAGGATGCTCTGCTTATGTCGACGTCGGCCCGCCTCGCAATCATGTTCCTCGCAGCGCTGCTCAGCGCTTGCGCCAGTCGTACACCGCCGCCAGCGCCGGTGGTTCGCGCGCCCATCGTATTCGGTCCTTCCCAAGCCTTTTCGCCTGAAGCGGAAGACGTGCTGTTTCGCGCGTTGGGCCTGGTTGGCACGCCTTATCGCTGGGGCGGCAACACGCCAGATTCCGGGTTCGATTGCAGCGGGCTGATCGGCTACGTGTACCGTGATGTCACGGGCATTTCCCTGCCGCGCACGACCCGTGAAATGATTTCCATGCAAGCGGCCAACGTCGGCAAGGAAGGCCTGCAAACGGGTGACCTGGTGTTCTTCGCCACCAATGGCGGTTCCCAAGTCAGCCATGCCGGTATTTACGTCGGCGAAGGTCGTTTTGTCCATGCGCCAGCCACGGGCGGCACGGTCAAGCTCGACAGCTTGTCCAAGGCGTATTGGCAGAAAGCCTACCTGAGCGCCAAACGTGTCCTGCAACCGGAGCATCTCGCGCGCAATCCGTAATAGCCAGAGGTTGTGGTCATGACCGCTCGCACGCTCAATCTCGACGATTCGCTGTACCAATATCTGCTCGACGTGTCCCTGCGCGAGACGCCGCTGCTCAAGCGTTTGCGTGATGAAACCCAGACGCTGCCCATGGCGCGCTGGCAGATTGCGCCGGAGCAGGGGCAGTTTCTCGCGTTGCTGGTGAAACTCACTGGCGCCCGGCGATTGCTGGAAGTCGGCACGTTCACCGGTTACAGCGCGCTGTGCATGGCGGCGGCATTGCCGGATGACGGTTCGCTGATCTGCTGCGACATTCCCGGCGATTACAATGCCACGGCCCGCCGTTATTGGCAGGAAGCCGGATTGGCCGGGCGAATCGATCTGCGTCTGGCACCTGCGCTGGAGACCCTTGGCAAGTTGGACCAGCCCGGCCAGTTCGATCTGATGTTCATCGATGCCGACAAGGCCAACTATCCCGCCTATCTGGAACATGCGCTGCGGTTGCTTCGGGTCGGTGGGCTGGCAGTGTTCGATAACACGCTGTGGAGCGGGCGGGTGCTGGAGGACAATCCAGAAAGCGCGGACACCCGCGCGATCCAGGCGCTCAATCGAGCGTTGAAGGATGATGCGCGGGTGGATCTGTCATTGTTACCGTTGGGGGATGGCCTGACGCTTTGTCGTAAGCGCTGAATGCCGACCCTGTGGGAGCGAGCAAGCTCGCTCCCACAAAGTATGCAGTTTGCCGTTATTTAATTGCCGACACCCGCCACACCTTGTTCCCCACATCATCCGCCACCAGTAAATCCCCCTGCTGATCAATCACCACACCCACCGGCCGGCCCATGGCTTTTTCATCTTCATTGAGGAAACCAGTGAGCACGTCCAACGGTTGCCCAACCGGTTTGCCGGCGCTGAAGGGTACGAAAATCACTTTGTAACCACTGTGCGGCTTGCGGTTCCAGGAACCGTGCTGACCGATGAATGCGCCTTCCTTGAACTGAGTCGGCAACGTGTTGCCTTCGGCAAACGTCAAGCCCAGTGACGCGGTATGTGGCCCGACTGCGTAGTCCGGCGCAATTGCCTTGGCCACCAGGTCCAGGTTTTGCGGTTCGACGCGCACGTCGACGTGCTGGCCGTAGTAGCTGAAGGGCCAGCCATAGAACCCGCCGTCCTTGACCGAGGTGATGTAGTCCGGCACCAGGTCGCTGCCGATTTCATCGCGCTCATTGACCGCCGTCCACAGCGCGCCGCTTTGCGGTTCCCAGGCCATGCCGTTGGGGTTGCGCAAGCCTGAGGCGAAGATCCGGTGGTTGCCGGTGGCGCGATCAACTTCCCAGATCGCCGCGCGTCCTTCTTCCTGATCCATGCCGTTTTCGCCGACGTTGCTGTTCGAGCCGACCGTGACGTACAGCTTGCTGCCGTCCTTGCTGGCGATGACGTTTTTGGTCCAGTGGTGATTCAGCGTTCCGCCCGGCAGGTCGACGACTTTGATCGGTTGCGACTTGATGGCCGTGTCGCCGTTTTCATAGTGGAAGCGCAGCAATCGATCGGTATCGGCAACGTACAGATCATTGCCGACGAGGGTCATGCCGAAGGGCGAATTGAGGTTTTCCAGAAACACCGTGCGGGTCTCGGCGATGCCGTCGTGGTTGATGTCACGCAGCAGCGTGATGCGGTTCGGACTCGGTACGCCCGCGCCGGCGCGGCCCATGACTTTCTTGGTGATCCAGCCCTTGATGCCTTTGTTGTCATCGGGTTTGGGCGGGGCGTTGGTTTCGGCGACCAGTACGTCGCCATTGGGCAACACGTATAACCAGCGCGGATGATCGAGGCCCTCGGCAAACGCGGCGACTTGCGTGCCGCTGGCGGCGACGGGTTTTGCGCCATCCGGCCAGCCGATCGCCGGGGCGATGTTCATCGTCGGGAACAGGGTTTTGTTGGGTTCGGGCAACTTGGGCGACGGGCCGGTGCCGTCGGAGACTTGCAGGCTGGAGGTTTCACCGCAAGCGGCGAGCCCTCCGGCGAGAGCGACAACGAATACGAGCTGAGACGTGCGCATTGCTGATCTTCCCTATGAGTGCCTTGATTTAATCATAGAGAAGCGTGGACGCAGGATGGTTCAACCTTCAGCTGCGCGCCTCCTTGAGCAGCACGGCAATGCCGGGGTGATAGTGACCCGCTTCGTTGCGCAATTTGCGATAGGGGTAGGGGAAATACCAGGCCACGGCGCAGGTGTGCTCTTTTTGCAGATCATCGACCATGTCCTGGAGTTCTTCCGGGGTGGCGCCATGCTGGAGTTTTTGCGGTGCGACGAACAGGCAGCCGAGTTTCAGGTCACTGGCGTAGCTGATGCGCTTGGCATCGCTGGTGATGTCATGCAGCGCCTGGGTCAGGTTGAGGCTGTTGACCCGTGGCCAGCGTTGCGTGGCCTGCAGCCAGGCGCGTGTTTCGGGGGTGGCGATGAACAGGTCGGCGCGAGCGTTGCGTTCGCCTTCTTCGAGCTGTTTGCGGGTGGGCGATTGTTGCAGGGTGATCATCTCGGCCATCCACGCGGCGGACGACAGCAGGCCGAGGTTGGCGTTTTCGTCGAGCCAGTAGGGCGTTTCGTTATCGCCGCGCACGGCGTTGTAGCGGTCGATACAGTCAAACCAGCGCTCCAGCACCGGGCGCAGGAATTCGAGCTTCGGATTGCTGATGATCATGCCTTGCATGGGGCTCACCCTTGTTATTGTGTTGTGAGGTTGTGGCTCTTTGATATCACTGCTCGGAGTGTGGCACAAGATTGACGTCAAATTGCTGATCGGCGGCAGTTATTCACTCGCGTGCCCCGTCTTCAATTGACGCTCCACCCCCAACCCTCTAACCTTCGCGGCTTGTTTCAGGTGCTCTGTGGCTTGGGTCGACAGAGTGAAACAGGGAAGTCGGTGAGTGGTCGCTTCAATACATGAAGCCCCGCGATCCCGGCGCTGCCCCCGCAACGGTAAATGAGTGAAAACTGCGTCTTGCGCCACTGTGTCGACTGTCGACATGGGAAGGCACGCAGTCCGGCCAACGCCGCTCATGAGCCCGGAGACCGGCCTGATCCATCCAAGCGGCATCACGGTGGGCGATGCCAGGCTTCTTGCCATCTATTCTTGTGCCTGCCCGCCGTTATTCCTGCCTCAACGGAGAGCTCCCCCATGACTGATACCCCTGATCGTGACGAACGTCATCTGGCGCGCATGCTGCGCAAAAAAGCCGTGATCGACGAACGCATCGCCAATTCCCCGAACGAATGCGGCCTGCTGCTGGTGCTGACCGGCAACGGCAAAGGCAAGAGCAGCTCGGCGTTCGGCATGCTCGCTCGCGCCATGGGCCACGGCATGCAGTGCGGCGTTGTGCAGTTCATCAAGGGCCGCAACAGCACGGGCGAAGAATTGTTCTTCCGGCGCTTCCCGGAGCAGGTGCGTTTCCATGTGATGGGCGAGGGCTTCACCTGGGAAACCCAGGATCGCCAACGCGACATCGCTGCCGCTGAAGCCGCCTGGGCCGTGTCGCAGGAACTGCTGCGCGATCCGTCCATTGGCCTGGTGGTGCTGGATGAGTTGAACATCGCCCTCAAGCACGGCTACCTCGATCTCGATCAAGTACTCAGCGATTTACAGGCGCGCCCGCCGATGCAGCACGTGGTGGTCACCGGTCGCGGCGCCAAGCCGGAGATGATCGAACTGGCTGATACCGTCACCGAGATGGGCATGATCAAGCACGCCTTCCAGGCCGGCATCAAAGCGCAAAAAGGCGTCGAACTGTGAATCAACCCCGTCATTGCCCGGCGGTACTGATTGCCGCGCCGGCCTCCGGTCAGGGCAAGACCACCGTCACTGCCGCACTCGCCCGTTTGCATCGCAATCAAGGGCGCAAGGTGCGCGTGTTCAAATGCGGCCCGGACTTTCTCGACCCGATGATCCTCGAACGCGCCAGCGGTGCGCCGGTGTATCAACTGGACATGTGGATGGTCGGCGAGCAGGAAAGTCGTCGCCTGTTGTGGGAAGCGGCGGGCGAAGCCGATCTGATTCTGATCGAAGGCGTGATGGGGCTGTTCGACGGCACGCCGTCCAGCGCTGATCTGGCGCGTCACTTCGGTGTGCCGGTGCTCGGCGTGATCGACGGCACAGCCATGGCCCAGACCTTTGGCGCATTGGCCTTGGGGCTGGCGCGTTATCAGCCGGACTTGCCGTTTGCCGGGGTCTTGGCCAACCGCGTCGGCACCCTGCGTCATGCACAGTTGCTCGAAGGCAGCCTGACTGAAGGCCTGCGTTGGTACGGCGCATTGTCTCGGGAGACCGGGATCGAACTGCCGAGTCGCCACCTCGGACTGGTGCAGGCCAGCGAGTTGAACGATCTCGATGTGCGTCTGGACGCGGCGGCCGATGCCTTGGCCAGCAGTTGCGAGGTAGCGCTGCCGCCAGCAGTTGAGTTCGCCGCGCCGGACGTAATTACGGCCGAGCCGCTGCTAGCCGGCGTGCGCATTGCCGTCGCCCGGGACGAAGCGTTTGCCTTCACCTATGGCGCCAGTCTCGATTTGCTGCGGGCGATGGGCGCCGAGCTGCTGTTTTTCTCGCCGATCCGTGACGCGCAATTGCCGGAAGCAGACAGCTTGTATCTGCCGGGCGGTTATCCGGAATTGCACCATGTGGCCCTCTCGCAAAACACTTCGATGCTGAACGCAATTCGCACGCACCACGCAGCGGGCAAACCGTTGCTGGCCGAATGTGGCGGCATGCTTTATCTGCTCGATTCGTTGACCGATGTCGAAGGCACTCGTGCCGAATTGGTGGGTTTGTTGAGCGGTGACGCGGTGATGCAAAAACGCCTTGCCGCCCTGGCCTTGCAAGCAGTTGAACTGCCGGAAGGTTCGCTGCGCGGGCACACCTATCACCACTCGCTGACCACCACCGAACTGACGCCGATTGCCCGAGGCTTGAGCCCGAATGGCGGGCGCGGGGCGGAGGCGGTTTATCGTGAGGGGCGGATGACAGCCTCTTATGTGCATTTTTATTTTCCGTCGAATCCAGCGGCGATTGCTGCGTTGTTTGCGCCGGACCTTGAGGCCGCTATCGCTGGCAGGCCAGCTCCCACAGTGAGCGGTGTCGTATCTGAAGAAATGCAATGCCCTGTGGGAGCTGGCTTGCCAGCGATGAGGCCATGACAGACAACGCCTTCTCCGAAGCCGAACGCGCAGCCGTCTACCGCGCCATCGCCGAACGCCGCGACATGCGTCACTTCAGCGGCGGCACGGTCGAGCCCGAGTTGCTCCGGCGCCTGCTCGAAGCCGCGCACCAGGCACCGAGCGTCGGCCTGATGCAGCCTTGGCGTTTCATCCGCATCAGCAACCGCGATTTGCGCGGCAAGATCCAGGCGCTGGTGGAAGAAGAACGCATCCGCACCGCCGAAGCCCTCGGCGAGCGCACCGACGAGTTCATGCAACTTAAGGTCGAAGGCATCAACGACTGCGCGGAAGTGTTGGTCGCCGCGCTGATGGATGACCGCGAGCGACATATCTTCGGGCGTCGTACCCTGCCGGAAATGGACCTGGCTTCGTTGTCCTGCGCGATCCAGAACCTGTGGCTGGCATCCCGTGCTGAAGGATTGGGCATGGGCTGGGTTTCATTGTTCGAACCGCAAGCCCTCGCGGATTTGCTGGGCCTGCCATCCGGCGCCAAGCCACTGGCCATTTTGTGCCTGGGGCCGGTCAAGGAATTCTATCCGGCGCCGATGCTGGTGCTCGAAGGCTGGGCGCAGGCGCGCCCGCTGAGCGAATTGTTGTACGAGAATTATTGGGGAGTGAGTCAATGAGTGTGGCGTTGTTGAGTGTCGCCGCGGTTGCGCTGGATGCGCTGCTGGGTGAACCCAAACGCTGGCATCCGCTGGTGGCGTTCGGTCGATTTGCCGAACGCATCGAGCAACGTTTCAACGGCGGTGGTCGTGGTTGGCGCAGTCATGGTGTCACTGCGTGGGTAATCGCCGTGTTACCGCTGACGTTGCTCGCCACGGCATTTTCCTGGGCGCCTTACGTAGGCTGGATCGTCGAGATTCTCGCGCTCTATTGCGCCCTCGGCATGCGCAGCCTCGGTGAACACGTCGAGCCTGTGGCGAAAGCCCTGCGCAGCGGCGATCTTGAAGAAGCACGCAAGCGCGTCAGTTATCTGGTCAGCCGCAAAACCAGTGAGCTGGATGAAACCGAAGTCGCCCGTGCCGCCACCGAATCGGTGCTGGAGAACGGTAGCGACGCGGTGTTTGCCGCATTGTTCTGGTTTGCCGTGGCCGGTGCGCCGGGCGTGGTGCTCTACCGTTTGAGCAATACGCTGGATGCGATGTGGGGCTATCGCAACGAACGCTTCGAGCGCTTCGGCTGGGCGGCGGCGAAGATCGACGACGTACTCAATTACATTCCTGCGCGTCTGGTGGCAATGACCTACGCGCTTCTGGGCAAAACCCGACTGGCCATGAAGTGCTGGCGCACCCAGGGACCGACCTGGGACAGTCCGAACGCCGGTCCGGTGATGGCGGCGGGCGCTGGTGCGTTGGGTGTCGAGTTGGGCGGGCCGGCGATTTATCACGGCGAACTGCATCAGCGCCCGCAACTGGGCGAAGGTGTGCCGGCGGATGCCGACTCCATCGACCGTGGCTGGCAATTGGTCCAGCGCGGGGTATGGTTATGGCTGCTGATTCTCTGCGTGGGAGCTGAATTTTATGCTTGAACACGGTGGACGGTTGCGCAAGGCGGCGCTCGAATACGGCATCGAGGAAGCCGATTGGCTTGACCTGTCCAGCGGCCTCGCGCCCTGGCCGTTTCCGGTTCCGGATATCCCGCTGCGGGCCTGGGCGCGGCTGCCGGAAACCGATGATGGCCTGGAGCAAGCTGCTTGTGATTACTACGGCACCTTGCAGGCATTGCCGGTCGCCGGTTCGCAGATGGCCATCCAGTTGCTGCCGCGTTTGCGCCGGGCCGGCAAAGTCGGCGTGCTGTCGCCGTGCTACGCCGAACATGCCGAAGCCTGGCGCCGCAATGGCTACATCGTGCGCGAGGTATTGGAGCAGGAAGTCGATTTCTTCGTCGACAGCCTCGACGTGCTGGTAGTGGTCAATCCGAACAATCCCACGGGCCTGAGCCTGACGCCCGCGCGGTTGCTGGACTGGCACGCGCGTCTGGCGCAGCGCGGTGGCTGGCTGGTGGTGGACGAGGCGTTCATGGACAACACGCCGCACTTGAGTGTGGCGCCGTTTGCCCATCAGGTCGGTTTGATCGTGCTGCGTTCGTTCGGCAAGTTTTTCGGCCTGGCCGGTGTGCGTCTGGGATTCGTGCTGGCCGAGCGCAAGCTGCTCAAGCTGCTCGCCGAACAGGTGGGACCGTGGGCGGTCAGTGGGCCGACTCGTGTGTTGGGTCAGGCGTGCCTGCGCGATACCGAAGGGCATATGCGGCAGCGGGTTCGCGCCGACGAGGCCAGCGAGCGTCTCGCGTCATTGCTGGCGCTGCACGGTTTCCAGCCACAGGGCGGCTGTGCGCTGTTCCAATGGCTGATCACCGAGCGCGCCGAAGAATTGCATGAGTTCATGGCCCGGCGCGGCATTCTGCTGCGCTTGTTCGCGCACAACAGCAGCCTGCGCTTTGGCCTGCCGGGCGAGGAAGCGGACTGGATGCGTCTCTCCGCAGCCTTCGAAGCCTTTGCCAAGGACAGCCGATGACCACGCTGATGGTGCAAGGCACCACGTCCGATGCCGGTAAAAGCACACTGGTCACGGCACTGTGCCGATGGGTCACGCGTCAGGGTGTGAGCGTGGTGCCGTTCAAACCGCAGAACATGGCGCTCAACAGCGCCGTGACTGCCGATGGTGGCGAGATCGGTCGCGCGCAAGCGGTGCAGGCCCAGGCCGCGTATCTCGAACCGCACACCGACATGAACCCGGTGCTGCTCAAACCCAACAGCGACACCGGTGCTCAAGTAATTATCCACGGTCGTGCGGTCACGACGATGAACGCCGTGGCTTATCACGACTACAAAGCCATCGCCATGCAAGCGGTGCTGGCCTCCCACGAACGCTTGAGCGCGGCGTATCCGGTGGTGATGGTCGAAGGTGCGGGCTCGCCGGCCGAGATCAATCTGCGTGCCGGCGACATCGCCAACATGGGGTTTGCCGAAGCGGTGGATTGCCCGGTGGTGCTGATCGCCGACATCAATCGTGGCGGGGTTTTCGCGCATCTGGTGGGCACGCTGGAGCTGCTGTCGCCGAGCGAGCAGGCGCGGGTCAAAGGCTTCATCATCAACCGTTTTCGCGGCGACATCGCCTTGCTGCAACCCGGTCTCGACTGGCTTGAAGAGCGCACCGGCAAACCGGTGATCGGGGTGCTGCCCTACGTGATGGACCTGCATCTGGAGGCCGAGGACGGCATCGATCAGCGCCAGACCGACAAGGCCGAGCAGGTCCTGAAAGTTGTGGTGCCGGTGCTGCCGCGCATCAGCAACCACACCGATTTCGACCCGCTGCGCCTGCACCCACAGGTCGACCTGCAATTCGTCGGCCCCGGCCAGGCGATTCCACCGGCCGACCTGATCATTCTCCCCGGCTCGAAAAGCGTGCGCAGCGACCTTGCGTACCTGCGCGCCAATGGCTGGGAAACGGCGATTTCCCGGCATTTGCGCTACGGCGGAAAAGTCTTGGGTATTTGTGGCGGCCTGCAGATGCTCGGCGAACAAGTCCACGATCCATTGGGCCTTGAAGGCGCGCCGGGTTCCAGTGCGGGGCTTGGATTGCTGGCGTTCGAAACGCAGCTCGAACAGGACAAGCAACTGCGCAATGTGCGCGGGCGTCTGGCGCTGGAAGATGCCGAAGTCAGCGGCTATGAAATCCATGCCGGCGTGACCACCGGCCCGGCGCTGGAACACGCTGCCGTGCAACTGGATGACGGTCGTAGCGATGGCGCGCAGAGCGTCGACGGACAGATTTTCGGCAGCTATCTGCATGGCCTGTTCGAGTCCCCGGCGGCGTGCAGTGCACTGCTGCGCTGGGCTGGTTTGCAGGCGGTGCAGGATGTGGATTACCACGGGTTGCGCGAGCGCGATATCGAGCGGCTGGCGGATCTGGTGGAGAAGCATCTGGATACCGGGCTGTTGCGGGAGCTCTGTGGGATTTGAGGTGATTGTGCTGGCCCCTTCGCGAGCAAGCCCGCTCCCACATTGGAACGCGGTCGAATGTGGGAGCGGGTTTGCTTGCGAAGACGGCAGTCGCCTCACTGCACATTTTAAGGAATAAACCATGCTGCAACTGATCCTCGGCGGCGCTCGCTCCGGCAAAAGTCGCCTGGCCGAAAAACTTGCGACTGACAGTCAATTGTCGGTGACCTACATCGCCACCAGCCAGCCGCTGGACGGCGAAATGAACGATCGGGTCGCCCATCACCGCGCCCGTCGCCCCGCCGAATGGGCGCTGATCGAAGAACCGCTCGAACTCGCCCGCGTCCTGCGTGAAAACGCCCGCGCCGATCATTGCCTGTTGGTGGATTGCCTGACCCTGTGGCTGACCAATCTGCTGATGCTCGACGATGCCGAACGCCTGAGCGCCGAGCGCGATGCTTTGCTGGAGTGCCTGGCGTCGCTGCCGGGTGAAATCATTTTTGTCAGCAACGAAACCGGAATGGGTGTCGTGCCGCTGGGCGAATTGACTCGCCGCTATGTCGATGAAGCCGGTTGGCTGCATCAAGCCCTGGCCGAGCGCTGTCAGCGAGTCGTCCTGACCGTCGCCGGCCTGCCCCTGACTCTGAAAGGAACTGCGTTATGACTCAATCCTGGTGGCTGAACCCGTGCCAACCGATCGATGCCCAAGCGGTCGAGCAGGCGCAGGCCCGGCAACAGCAATTGACCAAACCGGCCGGGTCGCTCGGCCAACTCGAATCGGTGGCGGTGCAACTGGCCGGGTTGCAAGGGCAGGTCAAGCCCAGCCTGGAACAGCTGTGGATTGCGATTTTTGCCGGTGACCATGGTGTGGTCGCCGAAGGGGTTTCGGCATTTCCCCAGGAAGTCACCGGGCAAATGCTGCACAACTTCGTCAACGGCGGCGCGGCGATCAGCGTGCTGGCGCGGCAGTTGGGAGCGTCCCTCGAAGTGGTCGACCTCGGCACAGTCACCCTGTCCCTGAATCTGCCGGGAGTGCGTCACTTGAACGTTGGTCCGGGCACGGCGAATTTTGTGCAAGGCCCGGCGATGACTGTGGCTCAAGGTGAGCGTGCGTTGCAGGCCGGTCGCGACAGCGTGCTGCGGGCGAAAGCGGCGGGTGCGAAATTGTTCATCGGCGGCGAGATGGGTATCGGCAACACCACGGCAGCCAGTGCGTTGGCCTGCGCCTTGCTCGATTGCCCGGTGGCGCATTTGACTGGGCCGGGCACTGGTTTGAATGTGGCGGGTGTCAGCCACAAAGCCGAGGTGATCGAGCGAGCATTGGCCTTGCACGGCGCTCAGCGTGGTGATGCGCTGCAAACATTGTTCAATCTCGGCGGCTTCGAAATTGCGGCATTGGTCGGCGCGTATCTGGCCTGTGCCCAGGAAGGCGTCGCGGTGCTGGTAGACGGTTTCATCTGCAGCGTCGCGGCGGTGGTGGCGGTGCGCCTCAATCCTGAATGCCGGCAATGGCTGTTGTTCGGTCATCGTGGTGCCGAGCCGGGGCATCGGCATGTTCTGGAAACCTTGAACGCCGAACCATTGCTCGACCTCGGTTTGCGTCTGGGCGAGGGCAGTGGTGCGGCATTGGCGGTGCCGTTGCTGCGTCTGGCCTGCGACCTGCACGGGCAGATGGCGACGTTCGCCGAAGCGGCAGTTGCGGATCGTCCGGCATGACCTTGCGTCTGGACCTGCTGCGTCACGGTGAAACCGAGCTCGGCGGCGGCTTACGCGGCAGTCTTGATGATGCACTGACCGACAAGGGCTGGCAGCAGATGCGCGCGGCGGTGATTGAGCAGGGGCCTTGGGATCGCTTGGTCAGTTCACCGTTGCAACGATGCGCGCGGTTCGCCGAGGAACTCGGTGCCCGGTTGGCTGTGCCGGTGCAATTGGAGAAAGACCTGCAAGAGCTGCACTTCGGAGCCTGGGAAGGGCAGAGTGCCGCCGAATTGATGAAAACCGACGCCGAAGCCTTGGGCCTGTTCTGGGCTGATCCTTATTCATTTACGCCGCCTGAAGGTGAGCCGGTTACGGACTTTTCACTGCGGGTGTTATCGGCTGTGGCGCGATTGCGCGCGGCATACGCCGGCGAACGCGTGTTGCTGATCAGCCATGGCGGCGTCATGCGCTTGTTGCTGGCCCAGGCACGAGGCCTGCCTCGCGAGCAGTTGCTCAACGTCGAGGTCGGCCATGGTGCGCTGTTCTCGCTGGCGGTCACGTCAGATGGTTCGATAAGGGAAGTGCGCTGATCATGTTGCCGTTCTGGATCGCCCTGCAATTTCTGAGCAGTCTGCCGATTCGTCTGCCGGGCATGCCGGCGCCGCAGGAGCTGGGGCGGTCGTTGCTGTTTTATCCGCTGGTGGGATTGTTGTTCGGCGGGATTTTGTGGGCGTCTAACTGGCTGTTGGCGGGCACACCGCTGTTGCTGCATGCCGCATTGTTGCTGACGGTTTGGGTGTTGCTCAGCGGCGCACTGCATCTGGACGGACTGGCCGACAGCGCCGATGCATGGCTCGGCGGTTTCGGCGATCGCGAACTCACGCTGACGATCATGAAAGATCCGCGCAGCGGCCCGATCGCGGTGGTCACGCTGGCGCTGGTGTTGCTGCTCAAATTCGCCGCACTGGTTGCGCTGATCGAGCAACAGCATGCGCTGGTCCTGATCATCGTGCCCTTGATCGGTCGCAGTGCGTTGCTGGGATTGTTCCTGACCACGCCTTATGTGCGCGCGGGCGGTTTGGGTCAGGCACTGGCCGATCATCTTCCGCGTTTAGCGGGCAAGCAGGTGCTGGCGGTCAGTGCCTTGGTTTGTGTGTTGATTGCAGGCGTCAGCGGTGTTCTGGCGCTGGTGTTGGCGGCGGGGGTGTTTGTCTGGCTGCGGCAGGTGATGCTGCGGCGCCTGGGCGGAACAACGGGTGACACCGCCGGTGCATTGCTGGAATTGCTGGAAGTTGCGGTGCTGGTGGGCTTGGCGATTTTCTGAACTTCCCACATCATGTAACTTGATTTAACACAACCGCGGGTATATACACGCACCATGCTCGACTCCCAATGTTTATGCATCAACCTGCGTCGCGCCGCCCGTGGCGTCAGCAGGCATTACGACGGCGCTCTCGATGGCTTCGGGATCAACGTTGCGCAGTATTCTTTGCTGTGCAATCTGCAGCGTCTGGATCAGCCGAGCATTTCCACCCTGGCCGAGGCCATGGGCCTGGATCGCAGCACGCTCGGGCGCAATCTGCGGGTGCTGGAGGGCGAAGGGTTGGTGACGCTGATCGAAGGCGAGGACATGCGCAATCGCATCGTGAAGCTGACCGACGCCGGCGCTGAACGGTTGAAGGCGGCATTGCCGGCCTGGGAGGCGGCGCAACAGCGATTGATCGATCGCTTGGGCGCCGAAAAGCGCGAAACATTATTGAAGTTGCTGGACGAATTGGCTTGATGCCGGTTTGTTCGATCTTAAGCGGGTATATACCCGCGCCCGGAGAACAAGAATGACATCGATGTGGCGTACGTGCGGTTGGGTTTTGTTGGGGAGTGCGCTGATTCTTGCGTTGTCTCTGGGAGTTCGCCACGGCTTCGGGCTGTTTCTGGCGCCGATGAGCGCCGAATTCGGCTGGGGGCGCGAGGTGTTCGCGTTCGCCATCGCCCTGCAAAACCTGATCTGGGGCCTGGCCCAGCCGTTTACCGGCGCGTTGGCCGACCGCTTCGGCGCGGCGAAAGTGGTGCTTGTCGGTGGCGTCCTGTACGCCTTGGGCCTGGTGTTCATGGGCCTGTCCGACTCGGCGGTGACCTTGTCCTTGAGCGCCGGTCTGTTGATCGGTATCGGCCTGTCCGGCACCTCATTCTCAGTGATCCTCGGCGTGGTTGGCCGGGCTGTCCCACCGGAGAAACGCAGCATGGGCATGGGCATTGCCAGCGCCGCCGGTTCGTTCGGCCAATTCGCCATGTTGCCCGGCACGCTGGGGTTGATCGGCTGGCTCGGCTGGTCTGCGGCGCTGCTGGTGCTGGGCCTGTTGGTGGCGCTGATCGTGCCGCTGGTGGGCATGCTCAAGGACAAGCCATTGCCTGTCCTCGGTCATGAGCAAACCCTTTCCGAAGCACTGCGTGAAGCCTGTTCCCACTCGGGGTTCTGGCTGTTGGCGTTCGGCTTTTTTGTCTGCGGTTTCCAGGTGGTGTTTATCGGCGTGCACCTGCCGGCGTACCTGGTGGATCAACATCTGCCGGCGACGGTCGGCACGACGGTGCTGGCGCTGATCGGTTTGTTCAACATTTTCGGCACTTACACCGCCGGTTGGCTGGGCGGGCGCATGTCCAAGCCGCGTTTGCTGACCGGCTTGTATCTGCTGCGGGCGGTGGTAATCGGGCTGTTCCTGTGGGCGCCGGTGACCACGACCACCGCGTACCTGTTCGGCATGGCCATGGGTTTCCTGTGGTTGTCGACGGTGCCTTTGACCAACGGCACGGTGGCGACCTTGTTCGGCGTGCGAAATCTGTCCATGCTCGGAGGGATCGTGTTCCTGTTTCACCAGCTCGGTTCGTTCCTGGGCGGCTGGTTGGGTGGGGTGGTGTATGACCGGACCGGGAGCTATGACTTGATCTGGCAGGTAGCGATTCTCTTGAGCCTGATGGCCGCTGCGCTGAACTGGCCGGTGCGGGAACGGCCGGTGGCACGTCTGCAAAGCCAAATGAGTCCGACATGAACAGTCTCTGGCCGCGTATCACGATCCTGGCTGTTTGTGCCTTGCTGTTGGCCCTCGCGTGGTGGGGCTGGCATCAGGGCGGGCTGGCCCTGATGCAGTTGGGCATGGGGGCCTGCTAAAGTAAGTTCCGATCCTGACGATTCCTCACAAGGAAGCACCGATATGCTGATGCGCTGGCTAGCAGTTCCCGCGTTACTGGTGGCGTTTACCGGATTGGCTCAAGCGGCGGATTGCCCGGCGCTGCTGCAAGGTTCTTTGCCCAAGTTGCGCGCCAATGAATCCATCGATTTGTGCAAGAGCTTTGCCGGCAAGCCGTTGGTGGTGGTCAATACCGCCAGCTTCTGTGGCTTTGCCCCTCAGTTCAAAAGCCTTGAAGCGTTGAATCAGCGTTACAAGGCGCAGGGGCTCGAGGTGATTGGCGTGCCGTCCAATGACTTCAAGCAGGAGTCCAAGGACGGTGCCGAGACCGCCAAGGTTTGCTATGTGAACTACGGCGTGACGTTCACCATGACCGAGCCGCAAAAAGTCCGCGGCGACGATGCGACGAATCTGTTCAAGGTCCTCGCCAAGCAGTCAAAAAATGCGCCGAAGTGGAATTTCTACAAGTACGTGGTCGACCGTCAGGGCAAGGTGATTGCCAGTTTCTCCAGCCTGACCAAGCCTGATGATCCTGATTTCATCGCTGCCGTCGAGAAAGCCCTGGCTTCGCCGCCGCTCGCCTCGGTGCCCTGATCGATGCCCACGAAAAAGCCCCGCCTCTGTAAAAGAGAGCGGGGCTTTTTTGATTCAGGTGGCGAGTGGTTCAGGCTCGCCGTGAATCATCAGAAGCGGTAGGTCGCACCGATACCGAAACCGTTCGCCCAGTTTTCATACTTGGCGCTGTAGCTCTGGTTGCGGGGAGCACCGTTGCTGTTGTTGACCTTGACCGACTCTTCACGCAGGTACGAGTACGCCACGTCGATGGTCAGGTCGTCGGTCGGGCTCCAGCCGGCGCCCAGGCTGAAAATCTTGCGATCGCCAGTCGGGATGCGCGGGGAGCGGTTTTCGTTGTTGGTTGGCGCCTGGTCAACGGACAGACCGGTACGCAGTACCCACTGCTTGTTCAGCTGATACGAAGCGCCAATGGCGTGAGCCCAGGTGTCGTGCCAGTTCTGTTCTTCGGTGATGGTGCCGAAGCCGCGTGCAGCCAGAGCGGCGGGAACGCCTTCGTTTTCAACAGAGATTTCTTTCAGGCGGCTCCAGCGAGTCCAGGTGCTGCCTGCGTAGAGGGTCCACTGGTCATCCAGCTGATGGGTAACCGAGAAATCAACCGACTCAGGCGTGGTGATGTCCAGCGAGGCATCGAACTTCTGGTTCGGGTTCTGACCCAGTGCACCCAGCAAGCCGTAGTTGACCTTGGTATCACCGTCGAGCTTGTACTTCACTTTCGAGTGGTAGGTCAGGCCGACACGAGTGCTGTCGGTGGCTTGAACCAGGATACCGATGTTGTAGCCCAGAGCAGTGTCGTCACCCTTGATCTTGACTTCACCGTCCGATGCCAGCGGGTTCAGGGATACGTTCGATTCGAGCTTGCCGTCGATACGGTTAATGGTCGGACCGAAGCCGATCGACACCTTGTCGTTGAAGGCATAGCTGACAGTTGGCTGCAGGGTGATGATCTTGACTTCGCTCTTGCTGCCGAAGTAACGGCCGGCAAAGCCGTTTTCATAGTCTGTTACCAGACCGAACGGTGCGTATACGCCGAAACCGACCGCCCACTGGTCATCGAGTGGCTTGACGTAATATCCCATCGGCACGCCCATGAAAGGGACCATGTCACCTTTATTGGTGCCGCCGTTCGGACGAGAGCTGGCATCGCTGATGTCGGTGTGTGCGTCGATGAATGCAACACCGCCGGTTACTTGTTCGCGTTTGAGGCGAGACATGCCGGCAGGGTTGCCAACAATGGTGGATGCGTCGTCGGCAGAAGAAGATCGCCCGGCAAAACCAGTACCCATCCCGCTGATGCTTTGTTCGTTCAGGGCAAAGCCACTTGCAAAGATCTGGGTGGATGCCATGGCAACGGCGAGGCTAATGGTGGTTTTGAGCATTACTTTTTTCATTATTAGAACTCCTGGTGATCACCGGGGCGAAAATTACCAACATTTTCGTCCCAGCGCCATAGGCTGTATGGCTTGATTTAGAGCGGTTTTGTAGGACAATCCAACCAGATTCGCGGCGTGTTGCGCGATCTTTGGATCCAGGATTGATCAGCAGGCAACCTGATTCAGTGGTGAAACACAAGTTTGCCAGGCGTAGGTGAAGTCTCTCAGGCGTCCTTGGGGCTGGAAGGTCTGGCGCCAGATTCGGGCCATGCCCAGCAGGTCGTCTGCTTCGGGGAGCGGGGTGTTTTGTTCTTCGACCAGCAACCAGGCGATGGCTGTGGCGTAACGCAGGTTAACGGTCAATTCCAGATGCGGGCCACTGAGAAAAGCATGTTGGCTGGCCAGGCCGCGAACCAGGCTGGCGCGCTCGGGGTCGAGTGCCAGGTAATGGTCCCAGAGCGCTTGGTGGCGGGGTTCGGCGATACGGTACAGGCCGTGTCCACGGCGGTCATGCAGGGCGGAACCAAGGGCTGACTGACTGGCGGCGATGCCCAGCAGCAGGGATTCGGCAGTTGCGCTATGACGTCCCAGATAGATCAACGTCGGACGGATCACATAACGGCACAGTTCGCTGGCAGCGATACCCATAAAACCCTCGAAACCATCAAATAGGGGCGATGCCTGATGGGCTTTGGCAGCGGTGGATCGACTCAGGCTCGCCGGAAGCGGAACAAGCCGCTTGAGTTGAAGTGTAGTGTCATATTCGCTACGTAAAGGCCTGTTTTTAAAATATTTCCGGCTTCCAGTTATAACCGTTATATCGGTTGGTGCTTAGCCATGGCGCACGCAATGTGAAATGTCGGGCAACAAAAAGCCCCGCTTTTTGAGCGGGGCTTTTGATGTTTCAGCCTTGCTGGCGTCTCAGGCAACCAGTGCCTGACGAGTACGTTCGATCACAGCCTGCAGCGGTTCGGCGCTGGAGTATTGATCGGGGTACAGGCGTTCGCTGTGACGGGCGATGCCGTGTTCGTTGACCAGGGTGAAGCTGAAGCAGCCTTTGCGAGCGGCCATGATCAGGCAGTTCATTGGTGCAAAAGCGTTGGTTAGGGTGCGGATGGCATCCTGTGCATGGATTTGAGTAGTCATTAATGGTGTTCCTGCAAGCGACACGGATAAGAACCGTGCAAAATTAAAACGTTCCAGTAACGACGACCACCATTGGTCGAACGAAGAACCCGACTGGAACAAAGCAGCCAGTTTGAAGCGCTATGATTTTTGCGCGCTTGGGCCGGCAGGTAGGTACTTAGGAGGGCAGGCAACACATCGAGGGCAAAGGTTCTGGGCCCGGGGTGAAGATCCTGATCAATTTGCAGGTTGGTTCGGTCAGAGTAAGTGAGCCTGGCAACACCCTTTGTTTTCGATTCAAAGGCTGTGTTGGTGCAAGATTTACCTGGAAACCATCGAGGTGGTCGATCCCGCTTGTTCGGTGGAAGGCTTCCTGTTGGAAGGCTGACCGGGGGGATTTGTTCGACCAGAATTGACTTTCAGCTTGGTACTAACGCCGCGGATACTAACGGATTGAACTGGCGAAGGGAAGTGTGTTAGCCAAAAAGATTGGAGTCTCTAGGTTTTCGCGCCTGCGAAAGGTCTGTCATCGATGGCCGTGAACCCCGGCAATGTCCTGAAACAGCTCAGAATCCGACCGATGGTCATCACCGCTCAGCGGGTAGTAAGCAGCCTGGATCACGTGTTTGCCAGGGTTTATCCCCAGGCAAAGAGACAAAGTGCGCCGAAAACGCGCATCGATATAACCGCTGTGAAGGTACTTGTGCACATTAGTTGCGCAGTCTGTCACACCGCTGTCATCTAGCGTTCAAGCGTAGTGGGTGCCTGTAACCAAAATTTAAGTCAATGAAAAACATCGCTTTTTTTAACTGGTGAAAAAATCGTCAGTTTGACTGCAGGCCCCATTCCACAGGGCTTTGAGCGAGTTCAGGGGCGGTTGTCCACTGAGTTATCCACAGCTTCTGTGGATTGTCCCGAGCGCTTGCTCTAGCACGGGCGTGCCGGGATTTTTTCGGCTTTACCTGTAAGAAAAAAAGAGTAGAGTGGCGCGCCTTCCGATCTGCCCACAGTGCTTTATGAAGTTTCGTACACCTTCCGATTCCTCTTCCTCCAAAACCTCCACTGTTGCCCCGCCCAAGCGTTTTTCGATGCGGGTGGCAGAGTGGTTGCTGGACAGCCCGCGCCTGGGCGAAAACCCCAACGTCAAACACATCGCCGGACGATTGCTCAAGCAACCGGCCCGTGAAGGGATCGTGGCGGCGCAAAGTCGTCTCGGCCAGTTGATGTGCCGCGAATGCGGGAATGCCCGCGATCGCCGGATCGGCCACGATCTTTTGCGTCAGGCCGCACGGGCAGGGGATCTGCGCGCGCAACAGGAACTGGGCCTGATCGAAGACTGAGCTGTCCAAGACCTGACGCCTTGGTTAACCTTCAAGCATTATTTCAATGGCAGGAATGGCTATGGCTATGGACTTGACCAGCGCTTTGCTCGGTCTGGCGGGCGCTGCTCTGCCGTTACTGGTATTGGCCTGGCAGCTCCAGCGCCGGGCGGGCACCGCACAGGCCGAGGCGGCGCTGCTGGAAGAGCGCCTCGCTACGGCGCATCTGGCGCAGGATGGCTTGAACGCGCAACTTGAAGCGAGTCGCGATGAGATTGCTGATCTGGGTCAGGCCAATGCCGCCAAACAGGCGGACCTCGCCGCCGTACGCCGTGAAGTCGAACTGCTGCAAATCGAGCGTGACGATGCGCGCGATGCCGCTCACGCCTGGAATATCGAACGTGCCGGCAAAGAAGCTGAATTGCGCCGTCTGGACGCGCAGGCCGCTTCGCTCAACGCCGAGCTGCGTGAGCAGCAGGAAAGCCATCAGCAACGCCTCAACGACTTGCAGGGCTCGCGAGACGAGCTGCGTGCGCAGTTTGCCGAGCTGGCGGGGAAAATCTTCGATGAGCGTGAGCAGCGTTTCGCCGAAACCAGTCAGCAACGCCTGGGGCAGTTGCTCGATCCGTTGAAGGAACGCATCCAGTCTTTTGAAAAACGCGTCGAGGAAAGCTATCAGGCCGAAGCGCGTGAGCGCTTTTCCTTGGCCAAGGAGCTGGAGCGCCTGCAACAGTTGAATCTGCGCCTGAGCGACGAGGCCACCAACCTGACCCGTGCCTTGAAGGGGCAGAAGACCCAGGGCAACTGGGGCGAGCTGATTCTGGAGCGGGTGCTTGAGCACGCCGGGCTGGAGAAGGGCCGCGAGTACCAGACCCAGGTCAATCTCAAAGGCCCGGACGGCGAGCGGTTTCAGCCGGACGTGATCATCTATCTGCCCGGCGATAAGCAAGTGGTGGTCGACTCCAAGGTTAGCCTGACGGCCTATCAGCAATACGTGGCGGCAGAGGACGAAGGCATCGGCCAGATCGCCATCAAGCAACACGTGCTGTCCCTGCGCAATCACGTCAAAGGCTTGGCCGGCAAGGATTACAAGCGACTGGACGGCTTGCACAGTCTCGATTTCGTTCTGTTGTTCGTGCCGATTGAAGCAGCATTTTCCGCTGCATTGCAGGCCGAGCCGACGCTGTTCCAGGAAGCGTTCGACCGCAACATCGTGATTGTCAGCCCGACCACTTTGCTGGCGACCCTGCGTGTGATCGACAGCCTGTGGAAGCAGGAGCGGCAAAGCCAGAACGCCCGGGAAATCGCCGAACGCGCCGGGTGGCTGTACGACAAGTTCGTATTGTTCATTCAGGATCTGGACGAGGTCGGCAATCGCTTGCAGCAACTGGATAAAGCCTACAGCTCGGCGCGCAACAAACTGACAGAGGGCCGCGGCAATCTGGTCAGCCGCAGCGAACAGCTCAAGTTGCTGGGGGCACGGGCGAGCAAAAGCCTGCCGGCGGATTTGCTGGAGCGGGCGATGACTGATGTCGATGGGTTGGTCGAGTTGCCGGAATAAAGATCAAAAGATCGCAGCCTTCGGCAGCTCCTACGGGAATACT
>NZ_JBSVXD010000042.1:0-36146 GCF_054070755.1 Pseudomonas sp. SDO5591_S426
TACATGTATTTATGTTTTTCCTGTAGGAGCTGCCGAAGGCTGCGATCTTTTGATCTTGTTTAACCTTTTTCTTTGTAGGCCTTCAACGCTTTAAGCCGCTCACGCTTGATCGCCTCACCCAGCTCCGGCCCTTTGAATCCCTTCTCCAGCAACGGCTGAACCGCGACGTTGCGAGCCGCAGTTGCCGCCCCACGCAAATAATCCGCCTGTGGGTAACTTCTCTCTTCCAATCCTTTGCGCCCGCGTGCGTCCATCTCGCACGCCGCGATGAATTCTTCGAATCGTTGCGGCCGACGGTAAACGTCGAAGCTTTGCAGCAACTCCAGCAAGGTCGAGGGCTTCAGTTCCAGCGCACGATGGCCGTGGGTGTGACATTCGCCCACCAACAACGCCAGTTTCTGGCAATCCCTCGGTGCCTTGAAACGTTCGTTGACCGCTTTGATCAACTTCAGTCCTTTGAACTCGTGGGCAATATGCCTGGGCCATTCTTCTTCCGGTGTCAGGCCTTTGCCGAGGTCGTGCAGCAGGCAGGCCCAGCGCACGGTCAGCGGTTGTTTGTGCAGCGCGGCTTGTTCCAGCACGCTCAGGGTATGTACGCCTGTGTCGATTTCCGGATGGTGGGCCTCCGGTTGAGGTACGCCGAACAATGCGTCGACCTCCGGCATCAGCACCTTGAGTGCGCCGCAAGCACGCAGCACTTCAATGAATACCTGAGGCTGGTTTTCCATCAGGGCGCGGGAGATCTCTTTCCAGCTCCGCTCCGCCGTCAGTGCTTCCAGTTCGCCCGACTCGCTGAGTTGGCGCATCAGCTCAAGCGTTTCGGGAGCAACGGTGAAGCCGAGCCCTGCATAACGTGCAGCAAAGCGGGCAACACGCAGAACCCTGAGCGGATCTTCGGCAAACGCGGGGGATACGTGGCGCAGAACGCGCGCTTCAAGGTCGCGCTGGCCGTGGTAGGGGTCGGTCAGTTTCTGTTGATCATCTTCGGCTATGGCATTGATCGTCAGGTCGCGGCGGATCAAGTCTTCTTCGAGGGTCACTTCAGGGCTGGCGTGGAAGGTGAACCCGCCATAACCGCGTCCGCTTTTGCGTTCGGTTCGGGCGAGGGCGTATTCCTCACCGGTTTTTGGATGAAGGAAAACCGGGAAATCCGCGCCTACCGGGCGATATCCCTTGGCGAGCATCTCTTCGGTGGTGGCGCCGACCACGACACGATCGACGTCGGTGACCGGGATGCCCAGCAGGCGATCACGCACCGCACCGCCAACTTTATAAATCCGCATAAAAAACCTCCGTTAGCTCGACAGGATAACCGTTGCGTCGGGCTTTCGGAGGCACAAACAGAATCAAAGATGGATGACGGCCAGGTCCAGCCGGCCGTAATCGCCTTCGCTGTGTTCGCTTCTGGGTGGCACATGGTGGGTTTTCATCACCTGATCCCCTTGCAGGGTTTCCAGATGAATGTCGAAGCCCCAGAGACGATGCAAATGCTTGAGCACTTCCTCGGTGGATTCTCCCAGCGGTTTGCGGTCGTGTTGCTGGTGGCGCAGGGTCAGCGAGCGGTCGCCGCGACGGTCGATGCTGTAGATCTGCACGTTGGGTTCGCGGTTGCCCAGGTTGTACTGCGCGGCCAGGGTTTCACGGATGATCCGGTAGCCGCCCTCGTCGTGAATCGCTGGGACCAGCAGGTCGTCCTTTTGATCGTCATCGAGAATGCTGAACAGCTTGAGGTCGCGGATCACCTTCGGTGACAGGTACTGCAGGATGAAGCTCTCATCCTTGAAGCTGCTCATGGCGAACTTGATGGCTGCCAGCCAGTCGGTACCGGCAATGTCAGGGAACCAGCGGCGATCTTCTTCCGTAGGCTCTTCGCACATGCGGCGGATGTCACGGTACATGGCAAAACCCAGCGCATACGGGTTGATGCCGCTGTAGTAGGGGCTGTCAAAGCCGGGTTGGAAGACCACGCTGGTGTGGGACGTCAGGAACTCCATCATGAAGCCGTCGGTGACCAGGCCTTCGTCGTACAGGTCGTTCATCAGGGTGTAGTGCCAGAACGTGGCCCAGCCCTCGTTCATCACCTGGGTCTGACGTTGCGGGTAGAAGTACTGGGCGATCTTGCGCACGATCCGCACGATTTCCCGTTGCCACGGCTCCAGCAGTGGCGCGTGTTTTTCGATGAAATACAGGATGTTTTCCTGCGGCTCGGCAGGGAAGCGTGCGTTGTCTTTGTCGCTGTATTTATCCGCGCCTTTTGGAATGGTGCGCCACAGGTCGTTGATCTGTTTCTGCAGGTGTTCCTCTCGGTCCTTTTGCCGGCGACGTTCTTCTTCGGCGGAAATCGGATAAGGGCGTTTGTAGCGGTCGACGCCGTAGTTCATCAGGGCATGGCAGGAATCGAGCAGATCCTCGACAGCGTCGATGCCGTGACGCTCTTCGCACTGCATGATGTACTGCTTGGCGAACACCAGATAATCGATGATCGAACTGGCGTCAGTCCACGTGCGGAACAGGTAATTGCCTTTGAAAAAGCTGTTATGGCCATAGCAGGCATGCGCCACAACCAGCGCCTGCATGCAGATGGTGTTTTCTTCCATCAGGTAGGCGATGCACGGGTCGGAGTTGATCACGATCTCGTAGGCCAGCCCCATTTGGCCACGGCTGTAGGACTTTTCAGTGCTGAGGAAGTGTTTGCCGTAGGACCAGTGGTGATAACCCAGTGGCATGCCGACTGAGGCATAGGCATCCATCATCTGTTCGGCGGTGATCACTTCGATCTGGTTAGGGTAGGTATCGAGCGCGTAACCGGCCGCAATACGGCTGATTTCGCGGTCGTAGGCCTGGATCAGCTCGAACGTCCATTCGGAGCCGGTGGATATGGGTTGGCGCTTCTGCTCTTTGGCGGTCATGTCACTAACCTGCGCTGGAAGAGTTCACGGAAGACCGGATAGATATCCCCGGCCGAGACCAGTTGTTGCTGGGCAAAAGTGTCAGAAAAGGCTTCGGCGATGCGCTCGTATTCGAACCACAGGGCCTGATGTTCGCGTGGGGTTATCTCAACGTAAGTGTAGTACTGCACGAATGGCATGATCTGGTTGATCAGGATGTCGCGGCAGATGGGCGAGTCGTCGTTCCAGTTGTCGCCGTCGGAGGCTTGGGCGGCGTAGATGTTCCATTCGTTGGCCGGGTAGCGCTCGGCCATGATCTCCTGCATCAGCTTCAGGGCGCTGGAGACGATGGTGCCGCCGGTTTCACGGGAATAGAAAAACTCCTCCTCATCCACTTCGCGGGCGCTGGTGTGGTGGCGGATGAACACAACGTCGATCTTGTCGTAGTTACGCTTGAGAAACAGGTACAGCAGGATAAAGAAGCGCTTGGCGATATCCTTGGTCGCCTGGGTCATTGAGCCGGAGACGTCCATCAGGCAGAACATCACCGCTTTCGAGCTGGGGTTGGGTTGCTTGATCAGCAGGTTGTACTTGAGGTCGAAGGTGTCGAGAAACGGTACGCGATGAATGCGCGCGCTGAGTTTTTCGATTTCTGCCTCAAGGTCCTGTATATCGCCGAAGTTATCCGGCTCTTCCTGCTTCAATCGCAGAAGTTCTTCCTTGGCTTCGCGCAGTTTCGCCCGGCTGCTGCCGGACAGGGCGATTCGTCGCGCATGGGCTGAACGCAGGGTGCGGATGATGTTGATCCGCGACGGGTTGCCCTCGTTGCTGATCCCGGCACGCACGGTCTTGAAGGTGTCGGTGCCGGACAGGTTGCGCTTGACCAGGTTCGGCAGCTCGAGGTCCTCGAACATGAACTCGAGGAATTCTTCCTGGGTGATCTGGAAGACGAACTCGTCCATCCCTTCGCCCGAGTTACCGGCCTTGCCAGGCCCTCTGCCACCGCCACCTCCCGGCGGACGGGCAATGTGCTCGCCGCTGGTGAATTCCTTGTTGCCGGGGTGCACGACTGTCTGTTTGCCACCGCGACCATGGTGAAGCACCGGCTCGTCGATGTCGCGGCCGGGAATGCTGATTTGCTCGCCGTGCTCCATATCGGTAATGGAGCGCCGACTGACCGCCTCTTCGACAGCCTTCTTGATGTGATCACGGTAACGCCGCAGAAACCGCTGACGGTTCACCGTGCTCTTGTTCTTGCCATTGAGACGTCGGTCGATCACATAGCTCATGACTGCTCCTTAGAAGCTGTCCTGAAAGGGGCGAGCGTTCAAGCAGCAGTCAACAGAGTGCCAAGGGGGGTACAGGCTCCCCCAAGCGCTGTGGACGCGACCTGAATCTCGCTACCGACTTTCGAACACCTCCAGAGGCCTGTGTAACAGAAAATCCGTATACAGGCCTCGGGCTGACGACAACCGGTCTGACCGGCAGCGGGTTATTGTGATTTTCTGACCCGCAGATACCACTCGGACAGCAGTCGTACCTGTTTGTCGGTGTAGCCCCGCTCGACCATCCGTGTGACGAAGTCGTTGTGTTTCTGCTGGTCTTCTTTGCTGGCCTTGGCATTGAAGCTGATGACCGGCAGCAGGTCCTCGGTGTTGGAGAACATTTTCTTCTCGATGACCACCCGCAGTTTTTCGTAGCTGAGCCAGGTCGGGTTCTTGCCGTTGTTGTTGGCCCGGGCGCGCAGTACGAAGTTGACGATTTCGTTGCGGAAATCCTTCGGATTGCTGATGCCGGCCGGTTTTTCGATTTTTTCCAGTTCCTCGTTCAGGGCTACGCGGTTGAGGATCTCGCCGGTTTCCGGATCGCGGTATTCCTGGTCCTGGATCCAGAAGTCGGCGTACAGCACGTAGCGATCGAAGATGTTCTGGCCGTACTCGCTGTAAGACTCGAGGTAGGCAGTCTGGATTTCCTTGCCGATGAATTCGATATAACGCGGTGCCAGGTACTCCTTCAGGAAGCGCAGGTAGCGTTCGCGGGTCTCGGCCTGGAACTGTTCCTGTTCGATCTGTTGTTCCAGCACGTAGAGCAAATGCACCGGGTTGGCGGCGATTTCGTGCGGATCGAAGTTGAAGACCTTCGACAGGATCTTGAACGCGAAGCGGGTCGACAGACCGTTCATGCCTTCGTCGACACCGGCGTTGTCGCGGTATTCCTGGATCGACTTGGCCTTCGGATCGGTGTCCTTGAGATTCTCGCCGTCATACACGCGCATCTTGGAATAGATGTTGGAGTTTTCCGGCTCCTTCAGGCGCGACAGCACAGTGAACTGGGCCAGCATCTTCAAGGTGTCCGGCGCGCAATGGGCCTTGGCCAGCGAGCTGTTGAACAGCAGCTTGTCGTAGATCTTCACTTCGTCGCTGACCCGCAGGCAGTACGGCACTTTGACGATGTAGATCCGGTCGATGAACGCTTCGTTGTTCTTGTTGTTGCGGAAGGTATGCCATTCCGATTCGTTGGAGTGGGCCAGCAGGATCCCGGTGAACGGAATCGCGCCCAGGCCTTCGGTACTGTTGTAGTTGCCTTCCTGGGTGGCGGTCAGCAATGGGTGCAGCACCTTGATCGGCGCCTTGAACATTTCGACGAATTCCATCAGGCCCTGGTTGGCCCGGCACAGTGCGCCCGAGTAGCTGTAGGCGTCGGCGTCGTTTTGCGGGAATTCTTCCAGTTTGCGGATATCGACCTTGCCCACCAGTGCCGAGATGTCCTGGTTGTTTTCATCTCCCGGCTCGGTTTTGGCCACGGCGATCTGGTTGAGGATCGACGGGTACAGTTTCACCACGCGGAACTGGCTGATGTCGCCGCCGAATTCGGCCAGGCGCTTGGTGGCCCATGGCGACATGATGGTGTTGAGGTAGCGCCGTGGAATGCCGAAGTCTTCCTCGAGGATCGCGCCATCTTCAGTGGCGTTGAACAGACCCAGAGGCGATTCGAATACCGGCGAGCCCTTGATCGCGTAGAAGGGGACTTTCTCGATCAGCTGTTTGAGCTTCTCGGCCAGGGACGATTTACCGCCACCGACGGGCCCGAGCAGATAGAGGATTTGTTTCTTCTCTTCCAGGCCCTGAGCGGCATGGCGGAAATACGAAACGATCTGGTCGATGCATTCTTCCATCCCGTGGAAGTCTTCAAAGGCCGGATAGCGGCGGATCACCTTGTTGGAGAAGATTCGCGACAGTCTCGAGTTGGTCGAGGTGTCGAGCAGCTCCGGTTCACCGATGGCCAGGAGCAGACGCTCGGCGGCGGAAACGTAGGCGCTACGGTCCTGTTTGCACAGTTCCAGATACTCTTGCAGCGAGAGTTCTTCCTGGCGTGTGGACTCGAAACGTTGTTGGAAGTGGCTAAAGATACTCATGACGTCACCTCGCTCGATACGTGGAGCCGACGCCGGATCATTCAGTCGATGCTGGCAGCAACCGAACAGGCAGTCGCTGTTTACCCCCCAGAAACCTTTCGCAGCTGACTACTGCGAAAGCTACTCCCGATGATCCGCGCGCCGGTGTACCGGCTCTCCCCTGTTTTGGATGGCCTGCGCTTAAGGATAGTTGGGAATTCGGGAGGTAAAGGCGAGATACGTAATTAGTTGTGGCAGACCGTTCGTCTGCCACCGCGCTAGCCCGCGGGAGCCGGGGGCTTGCGTGTTACAAAAAAATTATTCAGAGGTGCCTTGCGCCGTTTCTGAAGGATACGTCGAACGCCACAGCTCAAAACCGCCATCCATGCTGTAGACGTCGGAGAAGCCCTGGCTGATCAGGTAGGCGGCAGCGCCCTGGCTGGAATTGCCGTGGTAGCAGACCACGACAGTCGGTGCATCAAGGTCGGCACCCTGGATGAAAGCGTGCAGGGAATGATTGTCCAGATGCTTCGAGCCGGCGATGTGCAGGGCGGCGAAAGTGGCGGGATCACGAACATCGACCACCACTGCGCCTTGTTCGCGCAGGGCATGGGCCTGTTCCGGGGGAATACGTTTGAATTCGCTCATGGCGGGCTCCTGTGGCTCGGCTGAAAGCGCAGTCTAGCGCGGGGCGCTGGCTGACGATGGTTCGGAAATTTGTGGGGTGAGCGGTGAGGTGGCGGCATTGCCATGTTCGTCGCATTTGCAGGACAGGCGTTCGCCAGTGTCGACATTCATCAGGGTCAAGGCGCCGCCCCAGACGCAACCGGTGTCGAGGGCGAAAATGCCCGGCTCTTGAACGTTGCCTTCCAGCGCGGCCCAATGACCGAAGATGATCTTCACGTCCTTGGTCTTGCGTTCCTTGTGCTGGAACCAGGGCTTGTAGCCTGCCGGTGCGGTACCCAGGCCTTCCTTGCTCTTGAGATCGAGCTTGCCTTCGGCCGTACAGAAACGCATGCGGGTGAAATAGTTGGTGATCACTCGCAGGCGCGTCACGCCTTTGAGCTCACTGTCCCATTTCGCCGGGTCGTTGCCGTACATGCCGTCGAGGTAGGGCGGGAGCAGGTTGTCGTCGCGCAGGGCGGTTTCGACTTCGCCAGCGTACTTCAGGGCTTTGCGCAGCGACCATTGCGGTGGAATACCAGCATGCACCAACGCAATGTTCCGTTGTGCGTCGTAATGCATGAGTTTTTGCTGGCGCAGCCACTCCAGCAGCTCGGCGCAATCGGGGGCTTCGATAATCTCGCGCAGGGTGTCCGCCTTCTTCAGGCGTTCGATGTTTTTCCCGGCGGCCAGCAAGTGCAGGTCGTGGTTGCCGAGTACGCAAACCAGCGATTCGCGGATGCTATAGAGGTAGCGCAGGGTGTCGAGCGATTGCGGGCCACGGTTGACCAGGTCGCCGACCAGCCACAGACGATCCTTTGCCGGATCGAACGCGACTTGCTTGAGCAGGCATTGCAGCGCTTCCAGGCAGCCCTGCAAGTCGCCGACGGCATACGTCGCCATCAGTGCAAGGCTCCGGGCACCGCCAGACGAAATGGCGCGATGATGGCGTCGAAATGCTTACCGTCGTCGGCAATCATCTGATAAGTGCCTTGCATGGTGCCGACCTTGGTGGTCATGACCGTGCCGCTGCTGTAGGTGTGGCTCTTGCCCACGTCGATCAACGGCTGCTGGCCAACGACGCCCGCACCGCGAACCTCTTCGACATGTCCGTCGCCATCGGTGATCACCCAGTGCCGTGACAACAGTTTGGCCGGTATCAGGCCATTGTTTTGCACGGTGATGGTGTAGGCGAAGGCAAAGCGGTCGTGTTCGGGTTGCGATTGTTCTGCCAGATAGCGGGTGACGACGCTGACGTCGACCTGATAACGAGGATCGGACATGCAAGAGGCCTTAAAAACGAAGCGGGACGCGGGGCGCAGCTGATTGGGATCAGTCTAGGCCAAGTACCGGGTAGTAAACCAGACATGGGCGCTGGTGTCCTACCCGATCACGCTTCAGTTCTGTCAGACGTCCGCTGGCTTCTGTAGGGATTGTTCGCTGAGTTTGTCAGCCAGGCGCACGAAGGCAGCCAGGTCGAGTTGCTCGGGACGCAGGCTGCCATCGACGCCGGCGGCTTCGATTTCAGCGTTGCTCAGCAGCAACTTGAGGGTGTTGCGCAAGGTTTTGCGACGCTGGTTGAAAGCTTCGCGCACAACGCGTTCCAGCAGTTTGTGATCTTTGGCAGGATGCGGCAGCACGGCGTGAGGCACCAGGCGCACGATAGCCGAATCGACTTTCGGTGGCGGATTGAACGCGCCCGGACCGACGTTGAACAGATGCTCAACCCGGCAGTGATACTGAACCATGATCGACAACCGGCCCCAGTCACCACCGCCAGGCCCTGCCGCCAGACGCTCGACCACTTCCTTTTGCAGCATGAAGTGCATGTCGCGAATCAGGTGGGAGTTGTGCAGCAGGTGGAAAATCAGCGGTGTGGAGATGTTGTACGGCAGGTTGCCGACTACGCGCAGACTGCCGGGGGCGGCATTCAGGCTATTGAAGTCGAATTTCAGCGCATCACCCTGATGCAGGTTGAAATTGCTCTTGCCGGCAAACTGCTGGTTGAGGATCGGGATCAGGTCCTTGTCCAGCTCCACCACATCGAGTTGCGCGCCACTGCTCAACAGGCCTTGGGTGAGCGCACCCTGGCCCGGGCCGATTTCCAGCAGGCGGTCTTCGGCTTTTGCATGGATGGAGCGCAGGATGCGGTCGATAACGCCGGCATCGTGCAGGAAGTTCTGGCCAAAGCGTTTGCGCGCCTTGTGTTGGTATTGCTCGTTCATAAACGGGTCTCGGCCATCTGGTAGGCGGTTTCCAGGGCGACTTGCAGGCTGCCGGTGTCGATCTTGCCGCTGCCGGCCAGGTCCAGGGCAGTGCCGTGGTCGACCGAAGTGCGGATGATCGGCAGGCCCAGCGTTACGTTGACTGCAGCGCCGAAGCCTTTGTATTTCAGCACAGGCAGGCCCTGGTCGTGGTACATCGCCAGCACTGCGTCGCAGTGCTCCAGATATTTGGGGGTAAACAGAGTGTCGGCGGGCAGGGGACCGCGCAGGTCCATGCCTTCGCCGCGCAGGCGCTCTAATGTGGGTTCGATGATATCGATTTCTTCATGGCCCAGGTGTCCGCCTTCACCGGCATGGGGGTTGAGCCCGCACACCAGAATGCGTGGCTGGGCGATGCCGAACTTTTCTTGCAGGTCGGCATGCAGGATTCGCGTAACCCGTTCCAGACGCTCCGGCGTAATCGCGTCGGCGATCTCGCGAAGCGGCAGGTGGGTGGTGACCAGCGCCACACGCAGGCCACGGGTGGCCAGCATCATCACCACTTGTGCGGTGTGGGTCAGGTCGGCGAGGAATTCGGTGTGCCCGGAAAAGGCGATCCCGGATTCATTGATCACGCCCTTATGCACGGGCGCGGTGATCATCCCGGCGAAATGCCCGTCCAGACAACCTTGGCCGGCGCGGGTCAGGGTTTCCAGGACAAAAGCCGCGTTGGCCTTGTCCAGTTGCCCGGCGACGACCTTGGCGTTGAGTGGCGTATCCCAGACATACAGGCTGTTGGCAGGCGCGGGTACATCCGGCCAGCTGTCCGGTGTGACCGGCAGCAAATCGACAACCACGCCCAGCTGCGTGGCCCGCTCAAGGAGCAGGTCGCGGCTGGTAATGGCAATCAGGGGGTGTGGCTGGGCTTGCGAGGCGAGCAGCAGGCACAGGTCGGGACCTATGCCGGCCGGTTCACCGGGTGTCAGCGCGAATCGTTTGGGTTTCACTGCGCTGCCTGGTCGGCGCCAGGGAGTTTGATTTCTACGTACGCTTCGTCACGGATCTGACGCAACCAGGTTTGCAGCTCTTCGTCGTATTTGCGGTTACGCAGTACGGTCATGGCTTGTTGCTCGCGAGCCTGGGTGGTGCTGTCGGTGGCGCGGCGGCCAAGGACTTCCAGGACGTGCCAGCCATATTGAGTCTGGAATGGCTTGGACAGCTGACCTTGTGGGGTCTTGGCCATCACTTCGCGGAACTCCGGAACGAGTGCGTTCGGGTCGATCCAGTTCAGGTCGCCGCCGTTGAGAGCGGAGCCCGGGTCTTCCGAGAAGCTTTTCGCCAGCTCGCCGAAATCTTCGCCAGCTTCGATACGAGCGTAGAGCGATTCAGCCAACGCTTTGGTCTTTGCTTCGTCGCGGATCGGGCTCGGTTTGACCAGGATGTGACGCACGTGCACTTCGTCACGCACCTGCGCTTGACCGCCACGCTTGTCGGTGATCTTCAGGATGATGAAGCCCCCTGGCGTGCGCATTGGCTGGGTGATGTCGCCAACAGTCATGGTGCTCAACAGGCGATCGAACGGAGGTGGCAGTTGAGCGGCTTTACGCCAGCCCATGTCGCCGCCTTCCAGTGCGGTTTCGCTGGCGGATTTGGCGATGGCCAACTGACCGAAGTCAGCGCCTTGCTTGAGCTGCTGGTAAACCGCGTCAGCCTGTTTGGCTGCGTTCTGAATCGCGTCGGAGTTGGCGCTTTCCGGCGTAGGAATCAGGATGTTGGACAGGCGGAACTCTTCAGACAGCTGCATCTTGCCAAGGTCGGAAGCGAGGAAGTTCTTCACTTCCTGCTCGGACACCTGGATGCGTTCGGCCACACGGCGCTGACGTACACGGCTGATGACCATTTCGCGACGGATCTGGTCACGGGCGTCGTCGTAGGACAGACCGTCGTGAGTCAGGGCCGCACGGAACTGGTCGACCGTCATGTTGTTGCGCTGGGCGATGGTGCCGACAGCCTGGTTCAGTTCTTCATCGGTAATGCGGATGCCGGAACGTTCGCCGATCTGCAGTTGCAGGTTTTCGACGATCAGGCGCTCAAGCACCTGCTGCTCCAACACGCTGGCCGGAGGCACGGCAGAGCCGCGCTTGGCGATGGTTTGCTGAACTTCATGAACGCGCTGGTCCAGTTGGCTCTGCATGACCACGTCGTTGTCGACGATGGCCACCACTTTGTCGATGGACTGTACCGCGGCGTTGGCCGCGGTACCCAGGAACAGCGCGCCCAGCAGCAGCGGGCGCAGACAATCAGAAAGCTTGGTCTTCACGTTCACGATAACCTTGAATGCCTTTGTCGAGGAAACTCTCTACTTTGGAGCCGGTAAGGCCGCCGAGTCCCTTCAGAACAATTTGGAGGAAGACGCCATGGTCGCCTTTTTCGTTTTCCGGAGCGGCCTGACTGAATTCTTCATAGTCGACCCAGTAACGGTTGATCAAACGCAGTTTCCAGCAGCAGTTGTCGTACTCGAAACCACCGAAGGCTTCCAGGGTACGGTTGCGGTTGTAGTCGTACTGCCAGCGGCTGATGACGTTCCATTGCGGCACGACCGGCCAGATCACCGAGAAGTCGTGCTGCACGATCTTGTAGTAATCCTTCACGTAGCCAGGCTGGCCCGGGACGCCGTAGTCACCGCCACCCACTTGCCATTGACCGGTGTTCTGGTCGTAACGAACCTGGTCATTGCGATAGCGATAGCCGGCGTTGACGACCTTGTTCGGGTTGTCTTCAGGCTGATAGTGGAACATCGCGCTACCCGAGCGAGGGCTGCGGGTGTCCGGGTCCCAGTTGTAATCGGCGGTGGTGCGCCAATCGCGGTTCCAGCGATATTCGTATTCCAGAGCGTATGGAGAAACATCGGAATGCGCATCTTCACGGGTTTTTGCATCGATACCCGGCAGCTGGACTTCGCGATCCTTGAAATAAAACGCTTGGCCGACGCTGATGCGTTGACGTTCGAAACCGTTGTCTTCGATCCAGCGACTGGTTACGCCCAGCGACAGTTTGTTTTCGTCGCCGACACGGTCGGAACCGGAGAAACGGTTGTCGCGGAACAACGACGAGTAGTTGAAGGTGTATTCGCTGGTGTCGAATACCGGAATGTCTTCCTGGTCCTTCTCGGGCACGTAGAGGTAGAACAGGCGTGGTTCAAGCGTCTGGCGATAGTTCTTGCCGAACCATTGGGTGTCGCGATCGAAATACAGGCCGCTATCGACGCTGGCAATCGGCACGCCACGGTTCTGGCTGCTGCCAAAGGTGCCAAGGAGGCGGTCCTGCTCGGCGGATTGCGCTGCAATCTGGTTCTTGCCGATGCTGTCCAGGTCCAGTTCGTACTGCGTGTATTGGTACTTGAGTTTCGGCTTCAGGAAACCATACGTCCAGTTCAACGGCAGGGCGACGGCAGGAGCAAGGTTCAGGCGATCACCGGTAGCTCGGGCCAGGCCTTGAACGTTGGTGTCGAGACGCGGTTCCACATTACCGTTTTCATCGGTGAAGTTACCGTTCTCCAGGTCCCGATCGAATCGCACGATTTCAGTGTTGTACGTGAATTCCAGGCCTTCTGGACGATACGGCAGCGCACCATCAAAGGTGATCTGCGGCAAACGGTCGTACGGCGTGATGTTCGACACGGTCGCGAGCTGATAAGCCTGGGCATTCACGCGAGCGGTGTAGCTGTCGCCGCGATAAGTGACGGCGCCTTGCTGGTTCACGTAGTCGGCACTTTTCACGCCAATCTGGTCAGTCTGCAGATCCTGGAAGTAATAAGGATCGCTGATCTTGGTGTAGTCGACTTGCGTGAACACACGCGAATCAAGACCACCCTTGTGCTGCCAGTTGTACATGTAGCGGGTTTTTTCGTAGTCAGTCTGCAGCTTGCGCTCGTCGTCCTCGTCGTTGAGGTAGGCGGCGCCGAACTGACCTTCGCTGGATTTGGTCAGGTAGCGGAATTCGCCTTCCACCAACATGCCACGCTTGCTCATGTAGCGCGGGTACAACGTGGCATCGTAGTTCGGTGCCAGGTTGAAGTAGTACGGCGTGACCAGCATGAAGCCGGTATCGCTGCCGGTGCCGATGGTCGGCGGCAGGAAACCGGACTGGCGACGGTCATCGATCGGGAAATAGATGTACGGCGTGTACAGGACCGGAATGTCCTTGACCCGCAGTGTCACGTTGGTCGCGGTACCGAAACCGGTGGCCGGGTTCAGGGTGATGTTATTACCCTTGAGCTGCCAGGCGTTGCTGTTCGGTTCGCACGTGGTGTACGTACCATCCTTGAGGCGGATGATGGCGTTCTCGGCACGCTTGGCGTACAGCGCGTTACCGCGGATACGGGATTTGTGCATCACGTATTCGGCGTTGTCGACCTTGGCTTCACCGGTATCGAGCTGCACGTCGGCGTGGTCGCCCACGATCAGAGCGCCGTTGTCGCGAATGCGCACGTTGCCACTCAGCTCACCACGGCTCTCGGCCTGGTAAAGGTTGGCTTCGTCGGCTTCGACCTGCATGCTGCCCTGGCGCATGACCACGTCACCGGCCAGGGTGGCGACTTGCTCATCCTGCTTATAGCGGGAAGCTTTGGCACCGATAAAGGTAGGGGCGTCACTTTTACTCGTCTTGTCATTCATGCCAGGACGAATCGGTTCGATATAGGAACCAGAGCAATATGGACCGGTTTCGGCCAGTTGCGCTGCAGTGAGCTGCTCACGGGGAACCCAGTCGAGGTGGCTGTAGTCTTCGCTACGCGACTTCAGGCCGCGGCCCTTGGACTCGGTAACCAGCGCAGTCTTGGCACCGGTGTCTTCGCTGGAGCCTTCCTCGGCCGGTGTTTCGCCGGTTGCGGAAACTGCGCTGCCGTCATGGACGGGACGCGGAGGCAATGCAGCCGCCGGCGCCTTTGGCGCACAGTCCCAGGCACCCGAAGCAGAGACTGAGCAGTCATACTGTTCCGCGGCGACCACGAAGGAAGTGGCTAGAGGTTGCAAGGCCAGCAGACTGCCGGTTACCAACAACGGAAATTTTTTACGAAACGCGGGGGATTTCAATGCCATCTTATTAGTCCGGGCTTCCTGCGTGCCATCTGCCCGCGGTGTGGGCCGCACGCCTCTCGATGGTCTGAAAAAGATGCTGGATAATAAAGCATGACCCGCTTGACGGCTAGCGCCGTCGGAGACCCTTGCAATGCCTGACCAAGATGTACGTTTGCAACACCTGAAAGTTTGGCTCGATGAACAATTGGCGACCCTTTTTGCGGACCAGGGCTGGGGCTCCGTACCCCCGGCCACGTTGACCGCGGCCAGCAGCGACGCGAGTTTCCGGCGTTATTTCCGTTGGGAAGGCGCGGGTAGAAGTTTCGTTGTGATGGATGCGCCGCCGCCCCAGGAAAACTGCAAACCCTTCGTGGATATCGCTTTTTTGCTGGCGAAATCCGGAATAAATGTGCCGAAAATTTATGCCGAAGACCTCGAACGCGGATTTCTTTTGCTCAATGACCTGGGCAACAAGACCTATCTGGACGTGATCGACAGCGAAAATGCCGACGATTTTTTCAACGATGCCCTGCAAGCGCTGTTGGCTTTTCAACAGTTGCCGATGGTTGCGCCGTTGCCGAGTTATGACGTGGCGTTGTTGCGACGCGAACTCGAACTGTTCCCTGAGTGGTACGTGAAGCGTGAATTGGGTATCGAGTTCGACGCCGCGCAACAAGTGCTCTGGCAGCAAGTCAGCGATTTGTTGATCGACAGCGCCTTGGCCCAGCCAAAAGTCCTGGTGCACCGCGACTACATGCCGCGCAACCTGATGCTCAGCGAGCCGAACCCCGGTGTGCTGGATTTCCAGGATGCGGTCTATGGACCGGTGACCTACGACGTGACTTGTCTGTTCAAGGACGCCTTCCTCAGCTGGCCCGAGGAACGCGTGCGCGGTTGGCTGGAAAGTTATTGGCAGCAGGCCACTGCGCTGAACATTCCGGTGCAGCCGGACTTCGAAGACTTCCTGCGCGCCAGCGACCTGATGGGCGTGCAGCGTCACCTGAAAGTGATCGGTATCTTCGCGCGCATCTGCCATCGCGATGGCAAACCGCGTTATCTGGGCGATGTGCCGCGTTTCTTCGCCTATATAGATGCTGTGATCGCCCGCCGTCCTGAACTGGCTGAACTGGATGTGCTGCTGGCCAGTCTGCGCGCTGGAGTAAAGGCATGAAGGCGATGATTCTGGCGGCCGGCAAAGGCGAGCGCATGCGCCCGCTGACCCTGACCACGCCAAAGCCGCTGGTTCGCGCCGGCGGGGTGCCGCTGATCGAGTATCACCTGCGTGCGCTGGCCGCTGCCGGGTTTACCGAGATCGTGATCAACCATGCCTGGCTCGGTCAGCAGATCGAGGATTATCTGGGCGACGGTTCGCGCTATGGCGTCAGCATCCAGTACTCGCCGGAGGGCGAGCCGCTGGAAACCGGCGGCGGGATTTTCCGTGCATTGCCGTTGCTGGGTGATGACGCCTTTGTCGTGGTCAATGGCGACATCTGGACCGATTACGACTTCAGTGTGCTGCATCAGCCGATTGTCGGTCTGGCTCACCTGGTGCTGGCGAACAACCCGGCTCATCATCCGAGCGGGGATTTCCAGTTGATCGACGGCCAGGTTCGCGACGGCCAACCGGATGCGGCCACCCTGACCTACAGCGGCATCGCCGTTTTGCATCCGCAGTTGTTCGAAGGTTGCTCCGCCGGGGCGTTCAAACTGGCTCCGTTGCTGCGTGCCGCAATGGCGAACGGGCAGGTGTCGGGCGAACACCTGAACGGGCAGTGGGTGGATGTCGGCACTCACGAGCGCTTGGCCGAAGCAGAAACCCTCATCGAAGCGAGCCGCTGACATGCTATGGCCAGGGACTCTGATCGGAGCCGGAGCGGGCTTTGCCATTGCCAGCATTCCGGGGGCCATGCTCGGTGCCTTGTTGGGACAGGCGCTGGATCGACGCCTGCACTTGCAAAGTTGGGCGCATCTGCGTGAAAAACTCGGCGGTCGTCCGGTACTGCGCAACGATGAACTGCTGTTCGTGTTGCTGGGCCGGTTGGCCAAGTGCGACGGGCGAGTGCTGGAGGGTCATATCCAGCAGGCGCGCCAGGAAATGCGCTCGCTGGAAATGAACGAACCGGCCCAGCGTCGGGCGATTGCCGCATTCAATCGCGGCAAGTCGGGCAACGACCGGCTGCGCGGTTATCTGCGTCGCCTGAGTGCTCAGCCCCATGCGGCCGAAGGCGTGTTACGCGCCTGTTGGCGGATGGTCTGGGCCGATGGTCGGGCTGGCAGCAGTGAGCGCGAGCTGATTGCCCAGTGGGGCAAGTGGCTGGGCTGGACGCCGCATCAGGTACAGGCACTGGCCCAAGACTATGAACCGCATAAGCGACCGCAGGTCAGCGGTGCGGTGACGTATCAGGACGCGTTGCGGCTGTTGGGGGTGTCGGCTACCAGTGAGCCGGCGCAGATCAAACGCGCCTATCGGCGTCTGCTCAGTCGCCATCACCCGGACAAGATTGCCGGCAGCGGGGCGACGGTGTCGCAGGTTCGTGAGGCTACCGAGAAAACCCGGGAGCTGCACACGGCCTATACGCTGATTCGGCAGCGGCGGGATTTTCGCTGACCCCATCGCGGGCAAGCCATGCTCCCACAAGGTTTTATGTCGATTGCGAAACTTGTGTACGACTCAAATCCTGTGGGAGCGAGCTTGCTCGCGATGAAGGCGATGCGGTCTATCAGTCCGCCGCATTCTGCGGACTCAACCAACCCCGCACCCGGCGAACCAGTTGCTCCTGTTGTGCCTTGCTGTCTCCGGGCAAGGCCTTGAGCGAAACCTGGCTGAAGGCCGAAGTCTTCAAGCGTTTGCTGGCCTGCAACCGGGCCAGCGCCGCGTTGCGGTCCAGCGGTTTGTCCATGTAGAAGATGTCGGCGGTAGGCAGTTTCAGTGATGGGGCGAGCTCATCCAGTTCCGGTTTCGCCTTGGCAGGTGTCTGCGCAGCAACCATGACGAACCGCTCGACTTGCGATGTCTGCTTCTCACTCAGATACCGTGCGGCCCAATAAGCGCCAGTGCCATGACCCAGTACGACGATGCTGCGAGCGCTTTGCTGTTCGGCGAAAGCAATCGCCGCGTCGATGCGAGCGAAGATTCGCTCGGCATCGGCTTTGGACTGTTCTTCACTGGTTTCGGCGACGGGTTTGTCCGCCACTTCGGCTTCACCGCCGGCTGCCTGTTCGATGGGGGCGGCGGTGGTCGAGTCCTTGCTGCCGGCGTCCGGCGTCTTGGGCGTTGGCGGCACTTCGGCAACGCGTGGCGCAATGGCATCGCTTTGCACGTCCGGCAAGGTGATACTCAGGCTGCTCCATTGCGCGTCCGGCAGTTGGCGGCGCAACGGACCGATTGCTTGCGGCCAGTCAACGGTTTCGCCAGCGCCCGGGACGATAATCACCGCGCCTTTGGGTTCGGCGGTATTGGCCGGTTTCCACAAGGCCAGGAAAGTGTCGCCACCCGCTTGCAGTTGCTGCTGCTCCTGGGTCGGGATTTTTCGTTCGAGTGCTGCCGCTTCCTCCTGACTACGCTCAGGCAACGGCTGGCGTTCAACCGGTTTTTCTTGCGCGGGTTGTTCCGCGGCGGCAGGCGCCGGGTCGGCAGCCTCGACGGAAAAAGCGCATGGCAGGATCAGCGACAGGCACAATGCTGGCAGCGCCAGGCGGTAGACAGGGGGCATCGGATATTCCAGGCCAGAAGTGATTCCGGCAGCCTAATGGGTTGGTCAGTATTTGTCAGTGTGTGAGAGTTCGATGATGCGTTTTCGCTGCCTGTGGGTTATCGGCTGGTTGTGGTTTCCCTTGATGGGCTGGGCGGCGGCCGCGCCACCGGCGCACGTCGCACCGCTGTCCGCGGGCCAGCAACAATGGCTGGCGCAACAGGGTGAGTTGCGCGTCGGTCTGGTGTTGCAGGCGCCCTATGCGCAATACGATCGCCGCTTGCAGCGCTTGTCCGGGGTCAACGTCGAGCTGATGAAATGGCTGGCCAAGTCGCTCAAGGTCGAGTTGAGCTGGCGTAACTTTCCCGATCTTGAACAACTGGAAGCCGCCGCACGCGCGGGTGAAATCGACATCGCCCCGGGGCTGACCCAAACCCCTGGCGGTCTGCGCCTCTGGCAGTTTTCCGATCCGTACATGCGGGTGCCGCAACTGGTGGTCAGCGACCAGAAAAGCACCGGCGCGGTGGAGCTGGAGAAACTCGACAGCCAGACCCGCGTCGCCGTGCGCATGCCCAGCGCAACCGCCGACTATCTGCGCGGCAACTATCCACACCTGAACCTTCAGGGCGTGCCGATGGAACGCCAGGCGCTGCAATTGTTGTTGAGTCAGCAGGCCGGTTACGCCGTGGTCGATGAGGCGCAGTTGGGGCGCTTGTCGGTCGAACCGGAATTCGCCGGACTGGTGGTGGTGGGTGACATCGGTTTGCCGCAACTGCTGCGGGTGGCCACGCGGCGCGACAAGCCGGAGCTCGCCGGCATCATCGAAAGCGCGCTGCGGGCGATCCCGGCGAAGGATCTGGAAACACTGCACAACCAATGGCTGCAACCCAAGTACCCCCGGCTGACCGAGTCGCCGGGCTTCTGGCAAAACCTTTGTCTGCTGTTGTTGGTGCTGGCGCTGAGCAGCATGGCGATCGTGTTCTGGCAGCGCCGCCAGCAGCACAGTCTGGAGCAACGACTGGCGGCGGCGCAGGCGGACATCGCCCTGCGCGCGGCCAGCGAAGAGGCGCTGCGGCTGACGCAGTTTTCCATCGATCAGAGCACCGTCGGCATCCTTTGGGTCAACTGGGACAGTCATGTGCGCTACGCCAACCGCGCTGCCGAAACCATGCTGGGCTATCCACCGGGCGGGATCATCGACCGGCCATTGATCGACTTCGAACCCGGCCTGCACATGGATCGCTGGTTGAACCTGTGGAAGCGCGCCAGGGCCAGCGACGAGTCGCCACAAAGTTTCGAAACCCATTGCCTGCGGGCCGACGGCAGCATTCTGCCGACGGATGTCTCGCTGAGCTTCCTGCGTTTTCGCGACGGTGAATACCTGGTGGTCTACCTCACGGACGTCACCGAGCGCCGTCGTGCCCTCGCGGCATTGCAGGAAAGTGAAGCGCGGTTGCAAGGGATCGCGGCGAACGTTCCCGGATTGGTCTTTCGCCTGGAGCGCGCGCCGGTGACGGGGCAGATCGACTTTGCCTACATCAGCGAGGGCAGCGAAAGTCTGGTGGGTTACTCGCCGGCAACGTTGGCTCATCGTGACAAAGGCCTGCGCAGCCTTGTGCATCCGGACGATAAAGCCAGTTATCACCAGACCCAGGATCATGCGCTGGACACCGACAGCGACTGGTCGTGGCAAGGGCGAATTCTTACGCGTCAGGGCGAACAGCGCTGGGCGGAAATCAAGGCGATTACCCGTCAACTTGAAGACGGTGCCTACGTCTGGGACGGCATTGTCTGGGACATCAGCGAGAGCAAGCGCATCGAACTGGAACTGGCCAGCTCCCGCGAGCAGTTGCGCGAATTGTCCGCGCACCTTGAAAGCGTACGGGAAGAGGAAAAGGCACGCATTGCCCGGGAAGTTCACGACGAGTTGGGCCAGATGCTCACCGTGTTGAAGCTGGAAACCTCCATGTGCGAACTGGCCTACGCACAACTGGACCCTGGTCTGAACGACCGCTTGAACAGCATGAAACGCTTGATCGCTCAGTTGTTCCAGTTGGTGCGGGATGTGGCGACGGCATTGCGACCACCGATTCTCGATGCCGGCATCGCCTCGGCCATTGAATGGCAGGCCCGCCGCTTCGAGGCGCGTACGCAGATTCCGTGTCTGGTGCAGGTGCCGGACAATTTGCCGGCGCTCAGCGATGCCAAGGCGATCGGTCTGTTTCGCATCCTTCAGGAAGCACTGACCAATGTCATGCGCCACGCCCAGGCGCATACTGTTGAACTGACGCTGGCCCTCGAAGGCGACGAGTTGTGTCTGACGGTCAGCGATGATGGCGTAGGATTTGTCGCTGCAGCCGGCAGGCCGACTTCCTTTGGCGTGGTCGGTATGCGCGAGCGGGTGTTGATCATGGGCGGGCAGTTGTCGCTTGAAAGTGAGCCGGGAGAGGGCACGACCCTTATCGTGCGAGTGCCGTTGGATGAGGAGAAGTAAGTGATCCGTGTACTGGTAGCCGAAGACCACACCATCGTCCGCGAAGGCATCAAGCAATTGATCGGCCTGGCCAAGGATCTGCTGGTGGTGGGGGAGGCGAGCAATGGTGAACAGTTGCTCGAAACCCTGCGGCATGTGCCTTGCGAAGTGGTGTTGCTGGATATCTCCATGCCGGGTGTTAACGGCCTGGAGGCGATTCCACGGATTCGTGCGCTGAACAATCCTCCGGTGATCCTGGTGCTGTCGATGCACGACGAAGCGCAGATGGCGGCCCGGGCGTTGAAGGTCGGCGCTGCGGGGTATGCGACCAAGGATAGCGATCCGGCATTGTTGCTGACGGCCATTCGCCGGGTCGCGGCGGGCGGGCGCTATATCGACCCGGATCTTGCCGATCGCATGGTCTTCGAAGTCGGCCTGACCGACTCTCGGCCATTGCACTCGCTGCTGTCAGAGCGTGAATTCTCCGTGTTCGAACGCCTGGCCCAGGGTGCCAACGTCAACGACATCGCCCAGCAACTGGCCTTGAGCAGCAAGACCATCAGCACCCACAAGGCGCGCCTGATGCAGAAGCTCAACATCACCTCGCTGGCCGAGTTGGTGAAGTACGCGATGGAACACAAACTCCTCTGAATTCAACCAATTCCTGTAGGAGCACGGCTTGCCGGCGATGACGTCCTTGAAATCGCTATCGCCAGCAAGCTGTGCTCCTACGGGTTTTGTGGTGGCATATCCATTTGCGACACCTCAAAACACAGCGTTTGCCTTTACTTGCGGCTTGCAGCTGATCGCTTGCCACTGCCTTTATCCAATCCCGCCATCCTTGTAGGGCAATCCCTACCCCCAACCTTCCATCCGGCTGAGGCGATTCTCTCCTGCGCCCCGATTTGCGCAGGTCCCAGCGTCCACTAGGCTTAGTCCACAGCAGTCATCAACAACAAAGGTGTGGGTATGAGCCAGGTCGATTCAAGTGCAGGGGCCAATGATGTTCTGGTCAGCTTTCGTGGAGTGCAGAAGAGCTACGACGGCGAGAACCTGATCGTCAAAGACCTCAACCTGGACATTCGCAAAGGCGAATTCCTCACCTTGCTCGGGCCGTCCGGCTCCGGCAAGACCACCAGCCTGATGATGCTCGCCGGTTTCGAAACACCGACTGCGGGTGAAATCCTGCTGGCCGGGCGCTCCATCAACAACGTGCCGCCGCACAAGCGTGACATCGGCATGGTGTTCCAGAATTACGCGCTGTTCCCGCACATGACGGTCGCCGAGAACCTGGCGTTCCCTCTGACCGTGCGCGGTTTGAACAAAAGCGACGTCAGCGACAGGGTCAAAAAAGTCCTGAGCATGGTCCAGCTCGACACCTTCGCCCAGCGTTACCCGGCGCAACTGTCCGGCGGTCAGCAGCAACGTGTGGCATTGGCCCGCGCGCTGGTGTTCGAGCCGCAACTGGTGCTGATGGACGAACCTCTCGGCGCACTCGACAAACAACTGCGTGAACACATGCAGATGGAAATCAAACACCTGCACCAGCGCTTGGGCGTGACCGTGGTCTACGTGACCCACGACCAGGGCGAAGCCTTGACCATGTCCGACCGTGTGGCGGTGTTCCATCAAGGCGAAATCCAGCAGATCGCGCCGCCGCGCACGCTCTACGAAGAGCCGAAAAATACCTTCGTCGCCAACTTCATCGGCGAAAACAACCGTCTCAATGGCCGTCTGCACAGCCAGACCGGCGACCGCTGCGTGGTCGAACTGGGACGTGGTGAAAAAGTTGAAGCGCTGGCGGTGAATGTCGGCAAGACCGGCGAACCCGTCACCTTGTCTATTCGCCCGGAGCGCGTGAGCCTCAATGGTTCCAGCGAGTCGTGCGTCAACCGCTTCTCGGGAAGGGTGGCGGAATTCATCTATCTGGGCGACCACGTCCGGGTTCGCCTGGAAGTCTGTGGCAAGACCGACTTCTTCGTGAAACAACCGATTGCCGAGCTCGATCCCGCGCTCGCAGTTGGTGACGTGGTTCCGCTTGGCTGGCAGGTCGAACACGTTCGTGCGCTCGACCCACTTCTAGAGGCGAACTGATCGCCCTTCTGCTTCACCAACCCTGCACGTGGAGAACAATATCAATGTTGAAATCCCTGAAATTCACAGCTCTGGTCATGGGCATGATCGGTGCCTCGCACGCGATGGCCGCTGGCCCGGACCTGACCGTGGTGTCCTTTGGCGGGGCGAACAAGGCGGCGCAGGTCAAAGCCTTCTACGCACCGTGGGAAGCGGCAGGCAACGGCAAGATCGTGGCGGGCGAATACAACGGTGAAATGGCCAAGGTCAAGGCCATGGTCGACACCAAGAGCGTGTCCTGGGACCTGGTAGAAGTTGAGTCGCCAGAACTGTCCCGTGGTTGCGACGAAGACATGTTCGAGCAACTGGACCCGGCACTGTTCGGCAAAACCGAAGATTACGTCAAAGGCGCTATCCAGCCATGCGGCGTGGGCTTCTTCGTGTGGTCGACCGTGTTGGCCTACAACGCCGACAAACTGGCTTCCGCGCCGACCAGTTGGGTCGATTTCTGGGACACCAAGAAATTCCCGGGCAAGCGTGGCCTGCGTAAAGGCGCCAAGTACACCCTGGAATTCGCACTGATGGCCGACGGCGTTGCGCCGAAAGACGTCTACAAAGTGCTGGCCGGCAAAGACGGTCAGGACCGCGCGTTCAAGAAACTCGATGAACTCAAGCCGAACATCCAGTGGTGGGAAGCCGGCGCACAGCCGCCGCAATACCTCGCCTCCGGTGACGTGGTCATGAGCTCGGCCTACAACGGTCGTATCGCTGCCGTACAGAAAGAAAGCAACCTGAAAGTGGTATGGAACGGCGGCATCTACGACTTCGACGCATGGGCCATTCCAAAAGGTCTGGACGCCAAGCGCGCTGAAGCGGCGAAGAAGTTCATCGCCTTCTCGGTACAGCCACAGCAGCAGAAGACCTACTCGGAAAACATCGCCTACGGCCCGGCCAACACCCAAGCCGTACCGCTGCTGGCCAAGGATGTCCTGAAAGACATGCCGACCACCCCGGAAAACATCGCCAACCAGGTGCAGATCGACGTCAGCTTCTGGGCTGACAACGGCGAGCAACTGGAACAGCGCTTCAATTCCTGGGCTGCGAAGTAATGCTTCGCCTGTAGGAGCTGCCGAAGGCTGCGATTTTTTGACTTTGCGTTTCCAGGATCAAGAGATCGCAGCCTCGTTGCACTCGACAGCTCCTACAGGGGGCGGCGAGTTTGATGTGTGTTGATGTAATGCGGCATCCCTCTGTGCGATGCCGCCCATCCAAAGATTTCCGGAGTACGCCATGGCTATCGCCGTTCCCGTGAACGCGGGCACTGACCCCACCTTGAAGCAGCGGCTCAAGCATGCCGAGCGGGTCAACCGCTGGAAGGCCCAGGCCCTGATCGCGCCGCTGGTGCTGTTTCTGTTGCTGGTGTTCCTGGTGCCGATCGTGGCGCTGCTCTACAAAAGCGTGGGCAACCCGGAAGTGGTCGGCGGCATGCCGCGCACCGTGTCCGCCATCGCCAGTTGGGACGGCCGAGGCCTGCCCGCTGAACCGGTTTACAAAGCGGCCGCCGAAGACCTCGCCGAAGCCCGCAAGAATCAAACCCTGGGCGATCTGTCCAAGCGCCTGAACATGGAACTGGCCGGCTACCGCAGCCTGCTGACCAAAACTGCCCGCGCCTTGCCGCTCGCCACTGAACCTGCCTCCTATAAAGAAGCGCTGGAAGGTCTCGATGAGCGCTGGGGCGACCCGGCCTACTGGCAAGCGGTACGCCGCAACACCAGCAGCATCACCCCGTATTACCTGCTGGCGGCTGTCGATCACCGTATCGACGACCTCGGCGAAATCGCCCCGGCCACTCCTGACCAGGCGATCTACCTCGACATCTTTGCCCGTACCTTCTGGATGGGCCTGATCATCACCGTGATCTGCCTGGTGCTGGCGTACCCACTGGCTTATCTGCTGGCGAACCTGCCGTCGCGCCAAAGCAACCTGCTGATGATCCTGGTGCTGCTGCCGTTCTGGACTTCGATCCTGGTGCGGGTCGCCGCGTGGATCGTGTTGCTGCAATCCGGTGGCCTGATCAACAGCGGCCTGATGGCCATGGGCATCATCGATAAGCCGATCGAGCTGGTGTTCAACCGTGTCGGCGTCTACATCTCGATGGTGCACATCCTGCTGCCGTTCATGATTCTGCCGATCTACAGCGTGATGAAAGGCATCTCGCCGACCTACATGCGTGCCGCGATTTCCCTCGGCTGCCATCCGTTCGCCAGTTTCTGGCGGGTGTACTTCCCGCAGACCTATGCCGGTGTCGGCGCCGGTTGCCTGTTGGTGTTCATCCTCGCCATCGGCTACTACATCACCCCGGCATTGCTGGGCAGCCCGAACGATCAGATGGTCAGTTACTTCGTCGCCTTCTACACCAACACCAGCATCAACTGGGGCATGGCGACCGCACTCGGCGGGCTGCTGCTCCTGGCGACCGTGGTGCTTTATCTGATTTACAGCTGGCTGGTGGGCGCGAGCCGCCTGCGCCTGAGCTAAGGGAGAACGAAATGCTGAGTCCTTACATGTCGCCCATCGAACGGGTGTGGTTCTACAGCTTGCGGATTCTCTGCGGCTTGATTCTGTTATTCCTGATCCTGCCGGTGCTGGTGATCATTCCGCTGTCGTTCAACTCCGGCAGTTTCCTGGTGTACCCGCTGCAAGGCTTCTCGTTGCAGTGGTACCACGATTTCTTCGCCTCGGCGGAGTGGATGCGCGCCCTGAAGAACAGCATCATCGTCGCCCCGGCAGCCACGGTGCTGGCGATGGTATTCGGTACGCTGGCGGCCATCGGCCTGACCCGTGGCGACTTTCCCGGCAAAGCGCTGGTGATGGCGCTGGTCATTTCGCCAATGGTGGTGCCGGTGGTGATCATCGGTGTGGCCAGCTATCTGTTCTTCGCACCACTGGGGTTGGGCAACAGCTTCTTCTCGCTGATCGTGGTGCATGCGGTGCTGGGTGTGCCGTTTGTGATCATTACCGTGTCGGCAACGTTGCAAGGCTTTAACCATAATCTGGTGCGCGCGGCTGCCAGCCTAGGTGCTTCGCCGCTGACGGCGTTCCGTCGGGTGACTTTGCCGCTGATTGCGCCGGGCGTGATTTCCGGTGCGTTGTTCGCCTTCGCTACCTCCTTCGATGAAGTGGTGGTGACGCTGTTCCTCGCCGGCCCCGAGCAAGCGACGCTGCCTCGGCAGATGTTCAGCGGCATCCGCGAAAACCTCAGCCCAACCATCGCCGCCGCCGCAACGCTGCTGATCGCCTTCTCGGTGATCCTGCTGCTGACCCTGGAATGGTTGCGTGGGCGTAGCGAGAAACTGCGTACCGCACAGGTTTAATGCGATCCACTGTAGGAGCTGCCGGAGGCTCGGGCCGCGATCGGACGATCTTTTGACTTTGATTTTAAAATCAAAAGATCGCAGCCTTCGGCAGCTCCTACAGTTGATTTGTGGCGTTTTTGGGGAGTCGGGTCATTCACGACCTGAATAGAAGACAACGCCAAAACCCCAGCTACTATTGTGCCCAGCTCCCACATCTATAAGAGGCTGCGCACATGAGTCTTTCCTCTTTCAAAATCGCTCACAAACTGATCACCGGCGCAGGGGCCATCGAGCAACTGTCCGCTGAGCTGACACGTCTGGACATCGACAACCCGCTGATTGTCACCGACGCCGCTTTGGTGAAGTCCGGCACGGTAGAGCTGGCGCTGGCGCAGCTGGGTGATCGAAGCTACGAGATCTTCGACCGAGTGCTGCCCGACCCGGAAATCGCCATCGTCGAAGACTGCATGCGGGTTTACCGCGAAGGCGGGCATGACGGCTTGATCGGGCTGGGCGGTGGCAGCGCCATCGACATCGCCAAGAGTGTCGCGGCATATGCCGGCTATCACGGCGCGCTGGAGGATTTGTTCGGTGTCGACCAGGTGCCGCGCAAAGGCCCGCCGCTGATCGCGATCCCGACCACCGCCGGCACCGGTTCGGAAGTGACCAACGTGGCGATCCTCTCCGACAAGGTCGCGCAACTGAAAAAGGGCATCGTCAGCGACTATCTGTTGCCGGACGTGGCGCTGGTCAGTCCGCAGATGACCCTGACCTGCCCGCGCGGTGTCACGGCCGCCAGCGGCGTCGATGCATTGGTGCATGCCATCGAATCCTATCTGTCGGTCAATGCTTCGCCGATTACCGATGCCCTGGCCATCGGCGCGATCAAGCTGATCGCCAAGGCATTGCCCAAGGCCTACGCCAATCCATCGAACCTGCAGGCACGGGAAGACATGGCCACCGCCAGCCTGATGGCCGGCATGGCGTTCGGTAATGCCGGGGTCGGCGCGGTACATGCCCTGGCGTATCCGCTGGGCGGGCGTTTCAACATCGCCCATGGCGTGAGCAACGCCTTGCTGCTGCCCTATGTCATGATCTGGAACAAGATGGCCTGCGTCGAACGCATGCAGGATATCGCCGAGGCCATGGGGGTGAAGACCGCTCATCTGAGTGCCAACGAAGCGGCCGACAAAGCCGTGGAGGCCATGACCGAGTTGTGTGCGGCCGTGGAAATCCCCAAGGGCCTGCGCAGTTTCGGGGTTCCCGAAGACGCCATCCCCGCCATGGCAGTGGAAGCGGCGGGCATTGAGCGCTTGATGCGCAACAATCCACGCAAATTGAGCGCGATTGATATCGAGAAGATCTACCGCGCAGCCTACTGATCATCGCGCTCACGGTGCGCGCGCCAAAGCATGAGGTATACAATGCGCGCCATCGTGATTTAGCTCAGAAAAGGTGCGTCATGCAGCCCTTCGTAATTGCTCCGTCGATTCTCTCCGCCGACTTCGCCCGCCTGGGTGAAGAAGTGGACAACGTCCTGGCCGCTGGCGCCGATTTCGTGCATTTCGATGTCATGGACAACCATTACGTGCCAAACCTGACCATCGGCCCGATGGTCTGCGCGGCCCTGCGCAAGTACGGCGTGACTGCGCCAATCGACGCGCACCTGATGGTCAGCCCGGTGGACCGCATCGTCGGCGACTTCATCGAAGCCGGCGCCACGTACATCACCTTCCACCCGGAAGCCACCCAGCACGTCGATCGTTCCCTGCAACTGATCCGTGAAGGCGGCTGCAAGTCGGGCCTGGTGTTCAACCCGGCGACCCCGCTGGACGTACTCAAGTACGTGATGGACAAGGTCGACATGATCCTGCTGATGAGCGTCAACCCAGGCTTCGGCGGGCAGAAGTTCATCCCCGGCACCCTCGACAAGCTGCGTGAAGCGCGGGCATTGATCGATGCTTCCGGTCGCGACATTCGTCTGGAAATCGACGGCGGTGTGAACGTGAACAACATTCGCGAAATCGCCGCGGCGGGCGCCGACACCTTTGTCGCCGGCTCGGCCATCTTCAATGCGCCGAACTATCAGGAAGTCATCCACAAGATGCGTTCCGAACTGGCGCTGGCTCGCCCATGAGCGGCTTTGAGCAGCTGTTCCCGGGAAGTCTGCCAAGGCTGGTGATGTTCGATCTGGATGGCACGCTGATCGATTCGGTCCCGGACCTTGCGGCGGCGGTGGATAACATGCTGCTCAAACTCGGTCGCGCACCGGCCGGCATCGAGTCGGTACGCGAGTGGGTCGGCAACGGCGCCCCGGTGCTGGTACGACGTGCGCTGGCCGGTGGTCTTGACCATTCGCAGGTCGATAACAGCGAGGCCGAACGGGCGCTGGAGATTTTCATGCAGGCTTACGGTGAAAGCCATGAGCTGACCGTGGTCTATCCCGGTGTGCGCGATACCCTGAAGTGGCTGCACAAGCAGGGTGTCGAGATGGCGCTGATCACCAACAAGCCGGAGCGCTTCGTCGCGCCGCTGCTGGATCAGATGAAAATCGGTCGTTACTTCCGCCTGATCATCGGCGGCGACACCCTGCCACAGAAAAAGCCTGACCCGGCGGCGCTGTTTTTCGTCATGAAAATGACCAACATTCCGGCCTCGCAGTCCTTGTTCGTCGGCGATTCGCGCAGCGATGTGCTGGCGGCGAAAGCGGCGGGGGTCAAGTGCGTGGCGTTGAGTTATGGCTATAACCATGGCCGACCGATCGCCGAAGAATCGCCGACACTGGTGATCGACGATCTGCGCAAGTTAATTCCCGGTTGCCTGGATCCGGCCGCTGAGATAACGTTGCCCGACGCTGTTCAATCCCCTCCTGGAAATCCCATCGTGGTGGTCACTCGCAAACTCTGGATGAAAGTCATCAAGGCCCTGGCCCGCTGGCGTTGGCGCGCCTGACTTTTACCTGGCCGGTTCCCCGGCGCGTTTGCATACCTGACTGTTAGACCCTCAAGCCACGAGGCACATCATGATCCGCGAAGAATTCCTGCGTTTGGCCGCTGCCGGCTACAACCGCATCCCGCTTGCCTGCGAAACCCTGGCCGACTTCGACACGCCGCTGTCGATCTACCTGAAACTGGCTGACGAACCCAATTCCTACTTGCTGGAGTCCGTACAGGGCGGCGAGAAGTGGGGCCGTTACTCGATCATCGGCCTGCCGTGCCGCACCGTGATGCGGGTTCATGACCATCACGTCAGCGTGACCGTCGATGGCGTCGAGACCGAAAGCCATGACGTGGAAGACCCGCTGGCCTTCGTCGAAGCCTTCAAGGCGCGCTACAACGTGCCGACCATCGCCGGCCTGCCGCGCTTCAATGGTGGTCTGGTGGGTTACTTCGGTTACGACTGCGTGCGTTATGTGGAGAAGCGTCTGGGCAAGTGCCCGAACCCGGATCCGCTGGGCGTGCCGGACATTCTGCTGATGGTTTCCGACGCGGTCGTCGTGTTCGACAACCTCGCTGGCAAGATGCACGCGATCGTCCTCGCCGACCCGGCGCAGGAAGACGCCTTCGAGCAAGGTCGCGCACGCCTGGAAGAGTTGCTGGAAAAACTCCGTCAGCCGATCACCCCGCGCCGTGGCCTGGACTTCAGCCAGCAGCAAGCGGCCGATCCGGTGTTCCGCTCCAGCTTCACCCAGGACGATTACGAAAAAGCCGTCGACACCATCAAGGAATACATCCTGGCCGGTGACTGCATGCAGGTCGTGCCGTCGCAACGCATGTCCATCGACTTCAAGGCTGCGCCGATCGATCTTTATCGCGCGCTGCGCTGCTTCAACCCGACGCCTTACATGTACTTCTTCAACTTCGGCGACTTCCACGTCGTCGGCAGTTCGCCGGAAGTGCTGGTGCGGGTCGAAGACAACCTGATCACCGTGCGCCCGATTGCCGGCACTCGCCCGCGTGGGGCCAACGAAGAAGCCGATCTGGCGCTGGAAAAAGACCTGCTGTCGGATGACAAGGAAATCGCCGAGCACTTGATGCTGATCGACCTTGGCCGTAACGACACCGGTCGTGTTTCGGAAATCGGTTCGGTGAAACTCACCGAGAAAATGGTCATCGAGCGTTATTCCAACGTGATGCACATCGTGTCCAACGTCACTGGCCAACTGAAGGCCGGGCTGACGGCGATGGATGCACTGCGGGCGATCCTGCCGGCGGGCACCTTGTCCGGCGCACCGAAGATTCGCGCGATGGAAATCATCGACGAATTGGAACCGGTGAAGCGTGGCGTCTACGGCGGCGCCGTCGGCTACTTCGCCTGGAACGGCAATATGGACACTGCCATCGCGATCCGCACGGCAGTGATCAAGAACGGCGAACTGCACGTGCAGGCCGGTGGTGGCATCGTCGCCGACTCGGTGCCGGCGCTGGAGTGGGAAGAAACCCTGAACAAGCGCCGCGCGATGTTCCGCGCCGTGGCGCTGGCTGAACAAACTCCGCAAGGCTGACCGATGAACGTTGCCCGTCTGCCGGCCGCCTTGAGTGATCAAGCGCTGGACGCGGCGGGCCACTCATTCGAACGCCGTATTAGTAGTCAGTGAATTCAAGAGGTTCTTAACGCCATGTTGCTGATGATCGATAACTACGACTCTTTTACCTACAACGTTGTGCAGTACCTCGGTGAGCTGGGCTCCCAGGTCAAGGTCGTGCGCAACGATGAACTTACCGTTGCCGAAATCGAAGCCCTCAACCCTGAGCGCATCGTCGTCTCGCCCGGCCCTTGCACCCCGACCGAAGCCGGCGTCTCGATTGACGTGATCAAACACTTTGCCGGCAAGTTGCCGATTCTCGGCGTGTGCCTGGGCCATCAGTCCATCGGCCAGGCCTTTGGTGGTGATGTGGTCCGCGCCCGTCAGGTCATGCACGGCAAGACCAGCCCGGTGTTCCACGAAGACAAAGGCGTCTTCGAAGGCCTGAACAACCCGCTGACGGTCACGCGCTATCATTCATTGATCGTCAAGCGCGAAACCTTGCCGGATTGCCTCGAGCTGACCGCATGGACCCAGCTCGAAGACGGCTCGGTCGACGAGATCATGGGCCTGCGTCACAAGACCCTGAACATCGAAGGCGTGCAGTTTCACCCTGAGTCGATCCTGACCGAGCAGGGCCACGAACTGTTTGCCAACTTCCTCAAACAAACCGGCGGCACGCGCTAAGGACTACTCATGAATATCAAGACAGCCCTGGGCCGTATCGTCGATCACCTCGACCTCAGCACCGATGAAATGCGCGATGTAATGCGCGAAATCATGACCGGGCAATGCTCGGACGCGCAGATCGGCGCGTTCATGATGGCCATGCGCATGAAGAGCGAAAGCATCGACGAGATCGTCGGCGCGGTGTCGGTGATGCGCGAGCTGGCGGACAAGGTCGAACTCAAGACTCTCGACGGCGTGGTCGATGTGGTGGGCACCGGCGGTGACGGTGCCAATATCTTCAACGTTTCGACTGCTTCCGCATTCGTCGTAGCGGCGGCCGGCTGCACCGTGGCCAAACATGGTAACCGTGCGGTCTCGGGCAAGAGTGGCAGTGCCGACTTGCTGGAAGCGGCCGGCATCTACTTGAACCTGACCCCGGTTCAAGTGGCGCGTTGCATCGATAACGTCGGCATAGGTTTCATGTTTGCCCAGACTCACCACAGTGCCATGAAGCACGCCGCCGGTCCGCGCAAGGATCTGGGCTTGCGCACACTGTTCAACATGCTCGGCCCGCTTACGAATCCGGCCGGTGTGAAACATCAGGTGGTGGGCGTATTCACTCAGGCCCTGTGCCGTCCACTGGCGGAAGTGCTGCAGCGTCTAGGCAGCAAGCACGTGCTGGTGGTGCATTCGAAAGATGGCCTGGACGAGTTCAGCCTCGCTGCGCCGACCTTTGTCGCAGAGCTGAAAAACGATCAGATCACCGAGTATTGGGTCGAGCCGGAAGACCTGGGCATGAAGAGCCAGAGCCTGCACGGCCTGGCGGTGGAAAGCCCGGCAGCCTCTCTGGAATTGATTCGCGATGCATTGGGCAAGCGCAAGACCGAAAACGGTCAGAAAGCCGCCGAGATGATCATGCTCAATGCCGGCGCGGCGCTGTACGCCGCTGACCATGCCAGCAGTTTGAAAGAGGGCGTGGCCCTGGCGCACGATGCGCTGCACACCGGTCTCGCTCGGGAGAAGCTCGAGGAACTGGGTGCATTTACCGCGGTATTCAAAGTGGAGAATGAGGGATGAGTGTACCGACGGTTCTGGAAAAGATTCTGGCGCGCAAGGTTGAAGAAGTTGCCGAGCGTAGCGCTCGCGTAAGCCTTGCCGAGCTGGAAAACCTGGCCAAGGCGGCCGATGCACCTCGTGGTTTCGCCAAGGCGTTGCTGGCTCAGGCCAAGCTGAAACAGCCGGCAGTCATCGCTGAAATCAAGAAAGCCTCGCCGAGCAAAGGCGTGATCCGCGAGAACTTCGTTCCCGCCGACATCGCCAGGAGCTACGAGAAGGGCGGTGCGACCTGCCTGTCGGTACTCACTGACATCGACTACTTCCAGGGCGCCGATGCGTACCTGCAACAGGCCCGCGCGGCGTGCCAGCTGCCGGTGATCCGCAAGGACTTCATGATCGATCCCTATCAGATCGTCGAAGCCCGGGCCCTCGGTGCTGACTGCGTGCTGTTGATCGTCTCCGCACTGGATGACGTGAAGATGGCCGAGCTGGCGGCGGTGGCCAAAAGCGTCAACCTCGATGTGCTGGTGGAAGTCCACGATGGCGACGAGTTGGAACGGGCCTTGAAAACCCTCGACACTCCGCTGGTTGGCGTGAACAACCGCAATCTGCACACCTTCGAAGTCAGTCTGGAAACCACCCTCGACCTGTTGCCGCGCATTCCTCGCGATCGACTGGTGATCACCGAGAGCGGCATCCTCAATCGCGCCGATGTCGAACTGATGGAAATCAGCGACGTCTACGCGTTCCTGGTCGGCGAAGCATTCATGCGCGCCGAAAGCCCGGGTACTGAGTTGCAGCGTCTGTTCTTCCCTGAGCGCGGCGTTCCCGTCAGCGGCTCGACCCTCGACTGACCCCTGCCATTGCAGGCAACCCGGTTCCCTGTGGGAGCGGGCTTGCCCGCGATGAGGCCCTCAAATTCCCTAAAGACTTCATATCTGCCGGAGTCGTCTATGTCGCTGCCAATCTCTATGACCATCGAAGCCGGCCTGCAAGCCGAACAGGATCTGCTGTCATCGATCTGTGCCGGCGACGCCGAGTTCGGCCTGTTGTTCTGGCAGCCGAATGACCAGGCATTAGTGATGCCGCGTCGCTTGAGTCGCCTGCCGGGCTTTGAATCCGCCTGTGAAGTCTCGGCTGCGGCGGGTTGGCCCGTATTGTTACGCGATACCGGCGGCGAACCGGTGCCCCAATCAGCCACAACCATCAACATCGCACTGGTTTACGCGCCGCCGCGCAGCGAAGGCGACCTGAATCGCATCGAATCCGGTTATCGGCGTCTGTGTGATCCGATCTGCCAGTTGCTTGATGAGCTCGGCGGTACTTCGTCATTGGGCGAAGTCGACGGAGCCTTCTGCGATGGCCGCTTCAACGTCAATCTCGACGGGCGCAAGATGGTCGGCACTGCCCAGCGCTGGCGCCAGAGCCAGGGCGGCTCGCGCCCGGTTGGGCTTGTGCACGGTGCAATGTTGATTGATGACGAACGTGAGTCGATGGTCGCGGCGGTCAATCGCTTCAACGAGGCTTGCGGGCTGGAGCAGCGAGTGCGTGCTGAAAGCCACATCGCCCTGCATGAGAAGTTCACGGCGCCACATGCGTTGGCGCGTCTGGATGAACTCTACCGGCTGATGCTGGCGCAAATGTTCAGCGGCTAGGTTTTCGAGCTTATCGCGTACCGAAAACCACCATGGTCTTGCCTTTGACGTTCACCAGGTTGCGTTCTTCCAGATCCTTGAGCACGCGACCGACCATCTCCCGCGAGCACCCGACAATCCGCCCGATTTCCTGACGGGTCACCTTGATCTGCATGCCATCGGGGTGGGTCATTGCGTCGGGTTGCTTGCACAGTTCCAGCAGGCAGCGCGCGACGCGACCGGTCACGTCAAAGAACGCCAGGTCACCGACCTTGCGGGTGGTGTTGCGCAGACGCTGTGCGATTTGTCCGCTGAGCACGTAAAGAATGTCTGGATCTTGCTGCGACAATTCACGGAATTTCGCGTAGCTGATCTCAGCGACTTCGCATTCGATCTTGGCCCGCACCCAGGCGCTGCGTTCCTGTTCCAGGCCTGCCTGCTCGAAAAGCCCCAACTCGCCAAAGAAGTCCCCGGCATTCAGGTAGGCGATGATCATTTCCCGACCGTCGTCATCTTCGATCAGGATCGTAACCGAGCCTTTGATGATGAAGAACAACGTTTCCGAGCGGTCGCCGGCACAAATGATATTGCTCTTGGCCTGATAGCGACGGCGCTGACAATGCATCAGCAACTTGTCGAGGTTCTTGATCTTGGGTGTGGGGGTAATAGCAACCATGGTTGTATCCCGAAAAGACTGCACGGTGTGTTTGGATTTTTTTATGAGTTTCGGAAGATGCGGCAACGCTGGCTATGCGCCAGCGAATTGGCGTCAGCTTACCAGACACTTCCTGCAATATTCGAGAAATTACCTACAAGGCGGATGGTTATGTCCTAGGAAGGCAAACGCTGTCAATCAAGGGGCCTGTGCTAAGCTGGCGACCCTTTTTATACAGTGGAGTCTTGGCGATGAAGGCACGCATCCAATGGGCTGGCGAAGCCATGTTCCTCGGCGAATCCGGCAGCGGTCATGTCGTGGTCATGGACGGTCCGCCCGATGCCGGCGGTCGTAACCTGGGTGTCCGTCCGATGGAAATGCTCCTGCTGGGTGTTGGCGGTTGCAGCAATTTCGACGTGGTCAGCATCCTCAAGAAGTCCCGTCAGGCGGTCGAGAGCTGCGAAGCCTTCCTCGAAGCCGAGCGCGCGACCGAAGATCCAAAGGTGTTCACCAAGATCCACATGCACTTCGTGGTCAAGGGCCGGGGCTTGAAAGAAGCCCAGGTCAAGCGCGCTATTGAGCTGTCCGCCGAGAAGTATTGCTCGGCCTCGATCATGCTGGGCGCGGCCGGTGTCGAGATTACCCACGACTACGAAATCATCGAACTCGGTTGAATCGACATTCAACTATCATAAAAGCAGTGCAGACTCTGGCGATCCCCAGCTGACGTCTGCATAATGCGCCACTTTTTTCAGGGTCGTGGCCCGTCAGCCGACAGGCCGCACACCCGAACAGACAACCAAAATCGCCATCGCGAAGAGGTGTTAACCGTCCTACGCAGGTGCGTCGTTCGCATCTGACGGGCATGCTTGATCACGCGGCCAGGCCGCAATACATAGAGAGTTTTTAACGGTGAAAAGCAAACTCAAGCTCCACGGGTTCAATAACCTGACAAAGACCTTGAGCTTCAACATCTATGACATCTGCTACGCGGAAACCCCGCAAGACCAACAGGCCTACGTCGAGTACATCAATAAAGAGTACAACGCCAAGCGCCTGACGCAGATCCTCACAGAAGTTGTCGATATCATTGGTGCCAACATCCTGAACATTGCCAGTCAGGACTATGAGCCACAGGGCGCCAGCGTCACGATTCTGATCTCGGAAGAGCCGGTGACCCCGACTGAAAGCCAGATCGAAGAATCCCCGGGCCCATTGCCCGAAATCATCCTGGCCCACCTCGACAAGAGCCACATCACGGTGCACACCTACCCGGAAATCCATCCGGACGACGGTATTGCGACCTTCCGTGTGGATATCGACGTGTCGACTTGCGGGGTCATTTCACCGCTTAAAGCGCTCAACTTCCTGATTCACCAGTTCGATTCGGACATCGTGACCGTGGATTACCGTGTGCGCGGCTTCACCCGTGACGTTGAAGGCAAGAAGCACTTCATCGACCACGAGATCAATTCGATCCAGAACTACCTCTCCGAAGACACCCGCGACGCGTACCAGATGACCGACGTGAACGTGTACCAGGAAAACCTGTTCCACACCAAAATGCTGCTGAAGAACTTCGAACTGGATAACTACCTGTTCGGCGACGCCACCAGCACCCTGTCGTCTGAGCAACGTGCCCAGGTGACCGATCGTGTGAAACACGAAATGCTCGAAATCTTCTACGCACGCAACATGCCGAACTAAGAATCTCGAGCACAAAAAAGGCGACCTCGGTCGCCTTTTTCATGTCCGCCGCAAATCTTTGTAGGAGCATGGCTTGCCC